>NZ_JBOZCC010000022.1:0-609 GCF_051265055.1 Actinotignum saccati | reverse complement strand
GGATCAGTGTCCTGCTGTTGCTGGGCCGGCTTCTAATAATGGTTGCCCGGCTTGGGGTGATGGTGATGGTAAGCCTGGCGCGGATGTGACGCTGGCGAAGGATCCTGCTAATGGTCCGATTCCGGATACTGCGTCGTGTGAAGCTTCCAATGGTGCTACTTGTTCCTTTGATGGGGACGGGAACGTTGTTGTGAAGGTTCCTGGGGATGCTAAGGATAAGGACGAGATTACTGTCACGATCAAGGATGGTGACAAGGTCTTCGATACGTCGAAGGTGACTGTTAACGATCCTGATAGTGATGGGGATACTGTCCCGGATTCGCTGGATCAGTGTCCTGCTGTTGCTGGGCCGGCTTCTAATAATGGTTGCCCGGCTTGGGGTGATGGTGATGGTAAGCCTGGCGCGGATGTGACGCTGGCGAAGGATCCTGCTAATGGTCCGATTCCGGATACTGCGTCGTGTGAAGCTTCCAATGGTGCTACTTGTTCCTTTGATGGGGACGGGAACGTTGTTGTGAAGGTTCCTGGGGATGCTAAGGATAAGGACGAGATTACTGTCACGATCAAGGATGGTGACAAGGTCTTCGATACGTCGAAGGTGACTGTTAA
>NZ_JBOZCC010000021.1:0-1170 GCF_051265055.1 Actinotignum saccati | reverse complement strand
GCTAGTGCACTGTCCTTGAAATAGTTTACTGGTGATGGTATTATTAATCCATGTCGCACCCCGCTAAACCACTCGCCTTGAGTGACGAGGAACGAAGCGCCCTGGAAAAGATCTACAACTCGCCCTCACGCCCGCACCGTGAAGTGATGCGGGCCGGGGCCCTTCTAGCCGCGAGCCAGGGAATAGCTAACCTGGAGATAGCCAGGCGTTTTGATACCTCGGCTATCACGGTACGTAACTGGCGTAAACGCTTCGAAGAAGAAGGACTAACCAACTTCGGGAAAATCGCACCCGGTAGAGGACGTAAACCTACGTATTCCGACGAGGACTACATGTCCATGATCGAGATGACGCTCAACACTAAGCCTCCCAGCGGGGATACTCACTGGTCAGCACGCTCGATGGCTAAAGAGTGCGGGATGAGTAAAACCACGGTCGCGAAAGTCTGGAAATCGTTAGGGATCCGGCCCCACCGCACCGACACGTTCAAACTCTCTAACGACCCACTATTCAAGGAAAAGCTTATAGACGTTGTCGGCCTGTACCTCAACCCTCCCGAGAAAGCACTGGTGCTATGCGTGGATGAGAAATCTTCCATCCAAGCCCTGGACCGCACCCAGCCTTCCCTGCCCATGAAACCAGGTAGGGCAGGCACGATGACTCACGACTATAAACGCCACGGCACCTCCACTCTTTTCGCGGCCCTTGACGTGGCAACCGGGAAAGTCATCGCGCGTACTTCTAAGCGTCACCGCCATCAAGAATTCATGACTTTCCTCAACCTCATCGAACAAACAGTACCCGAGGACGTGGATGTACATATCGTGTTAGACAACCTGGCAACACATAAACACTCCAAAGTCAAAGACTGGCTCGATAAACACCCCCGCTTCACCTTCCACTTCACTCCCACCAGTTCTTCCTGGCTCAACCAGGTCGAACGCTTCTTCGGTATCATCACCGACAAACTCATCCGTAGAGGAGTGTTCACCTCAGTAACCGACCTAGAAGAAAAGATCATGGCCTGGATCAAGGAACGCAACCTTACCGCCAAACCATTCACATGGGTAGCTGACGTGGATAGCCTCCTGGAGAAAATAGCACGCGCGAGAACAACCCTGGAAACCCCCACCCAACAACCAGAAAGCTAAATCAAGGACGGTACACTAG
>NZ_JBOZCC010000020.1:0-1617 GCF_051265055.1 Actinotignum saccati | reverse complement strand
ATGGCGGCAGTGACCTACTCTCCCACACCCCACCGAGTGCAGTACCATCAGCGCAAACAACCTTAGCTACCGGGTTCGAAAAGGAGACCGGGCGTATACCCTTGCCGCTATAACCACCGCCACAACCAAACAAACACCAACCAACATGGTGGCCAGTCATCGCACAGTGAACGCAAACATCAATAATCCCACGCTTATCAAGCAACCCGTCTATCGTAATTTTTGGTTCTCGGTCCATTAGTACCAGTCAACTAAAACCCTCACAAGCCTTACATCCCTGGCCTATCAACCCGATCATCAACCGGGGACCTCACCCACCCCAACGGTGGAACGAGAACTAATCTCGAAGCAGGCTTCCCGCTTAGATGCTTTCAGCGGTTATCCCTCCCGAACGTGGCCAACCAGCAATGCCCCTGGCGGAACAACTGGCACACTAGAGGTTCGTCCGTCCCGGTCCTCTCGTACTAGGAACAGCCCTTCTCAATTCTCAAACGCGCGCAGCGGATAGGGACCGAACTGTCTCACGACGTTCTGAACCCAGCTCGCGTACCGCTTTAATGGGCGAACAGCCCAACCCTTGGGACCTACTCCAGCCCCAGGATGCGACGAGCCGACATCGAGGTGCCAAACCATGCCGTCGATATGAACTCTTGGGCAGGATCAGCCTGTTATCCCCGGGGTACCTTTTATCCGTTGAGCGACGGCGCTTCCACAAGCCACCGCCGGATCACTAGTTCCTACTTTCGTACCTGCTCGACATGTCTGTCTCACAGTCAAGCTTCCTTCTACACTTACACTCACCACCTGATGACCAACCAGGCTGAGGAAACCTTTGAGCGCCTCCGTTACCCTTTAGGAGGCAACCGCCCCAGTTAAACTACCCACCAGGCACTGTCCTTAGCCCGGATCACGGACCAAAGTTAGACATGCAATACGACCAGAGTGGTATTTCAACAACGACTCCACACAAACTAGCGTCCATGCATCACAGTCTCCCACCTATCCTACACAAACCGTACCGAACACCAATACCAAGCTATAGTAAAGGTCCCGGGGTCTTTCCGTCCTGCTGCGCGAAACGAGCATCTTTACTCGTAATGCAATTTCACCGAGCTCGTGGTCGAGACAGTAGAGAAGTCGTTACGCCATTCGTGCAGGTCGGAACTTACCCGACAAGGAATTTCGCTACCTTAGGATGGTTATAGTTACCACCGCCGTTTACTGGGGCTTAACTTCCCAGCCTCGCCCCCATAGGGGCTAACCAGTCCGCTTAACCTTCCAGCACCGGGCAGGCGTCAGTCCGTATACATCGCCTTACAGCTTCGCACGGACCTGTGTTTTTGATAAACAGTCGCTTCTCCCTAGACTCTGCGACCCAACCCCCCACAACACCCAGACAAAGAGATGTGTAAAGAGTGGGCCCCCCTTCTCCCAAAGTTACGGGGGCATTTTGCCGAGTTCCTTAACCACGATTCACTCGCACGCCTTAGTATGCTCTACCCAACTACCAGTGTCGGTTTCGGGTACGGGCGGTCTTACCACTCACGTCGATGCTTTTCTCGGCAGTACAGGATCACCCTACTTCCCACAAAAAGTGGTCACCATCAGGCCTCACCC
>NZ_JBOZCC010000019.1:0-1841 GCF_051265055.1 Actinotignum saccati | reverse complement strand
GACGGGCCACACCCTTAAACGCGCCAAGCCATTAGGCACGCGAAGCTACCTCCCTGCGTCACACCTGTTAACACGCTTGCCTCCCACACTTAGGACCCCACGCCACCCACACCAACAACAAACAAGACAAACGCCTCATTCGCTTACATGGCATAGACAGGATGGTTAGCATCAACGCAGAAGACACTGGACGCAATAAAACCGGTACCAGAATAAGAACTGGTCACCCATCGACTACGCCTGTCGGCCTCGCCTTAGGACCCGACTAACCCAGAGAGGACGAACCTACCCCTGGAACCCTTAGTCATACGGCGGGAAGGATTCTCACCTCCCAAACGTTACTCATGCCTGCATTCTCACTCCCACACAATCCACCACCAGTTCACACCGTGGCTTCACCTCGCGCAGGACGCTCCCCTACCCAGTAAAAACAATTACTGCCGCGGTTTCGGCGGTGTACTTCAGCCCCGCTACATTGTCGGCGCTCAATCACTTGACCAGTGAGCTATTACGCACTCTTTCAAGGATGGCTGCTTCTAAGCCAACCTCCTGGTTGTCACAGCAACTAAACATCCTTTCCCACTTAGCACACACTTAGGGGCCTTAACCGGCGATCTGGGCTGTTTCCCTCTCGACTATGAAGCTTATCCCCCACAGTCTCACTGCCACGCTCAACTTCATGGTATTCGGAGTTTGGCTGACGTCAGTAACCAAGCAAGGCCCATCAGCCAACCAGTAGCTCTACCCCCACAAAGAACCACGCAACGCTGCACCTAAATGCATTTCGGGGAGAACCAGCTATCACGGAGTTTGATTGGCCTTTCACCCCTACCCACAACTCATCCCCCAGGTTTTCAACCCTGGTGGGTTCGGGCCTCCACACGCTCTTACACGTGCCTCACCCTGGCCATGGGTAGATCACCCCGCTTCGGGTCTAGAACATGCAACTAAACGCCCTCTTCAGACTCGCTTTCGCTACGACTACCCCACACGGGTTAACCTCGCCACACATCCTAACTCGCAGGCTCATTCTTCAATAGGCACGCCATCACCACCACCAAGATGGCTCTGACAGTTTGTAGGCGCCTGGTTTCAGGCACTATTTCACTCCCCTCCCGGGGTACTTTTCACCATTCCCTCACGGTACTATTCCACTATCGGTCACGACGGGTATTTAGCCTTACCAAGTGGTCTTGGCAGATTCACACGAGATTCCACGAGCCCCGTGCTACTCGGGCACATTGTCACGCAGTCAGGAACATTTCAGCTACCCGGCTATCACGGTCTACGGCAGGCCTTCCCAAACCCTTCACCTACACCCCTGATTTATCACTACGCCCCGTCCTGTCGGAGACGAGAAAACAACACCCCACAACACCCCGCATGCAACCCCCGACAGGTATCACACACACAAGGTTTAGGCTCCTTCGCTTTCGCTCGCCACTACTCACAAAATATCTTTTCCAGCAGGTACTAAGATGTTTCACTTCCCCACGTTCCCACCACCAACCTATCAATTCAGCTGGCAGCAACCCGGCATAACCCAGGCTAGGTTCCCCCATTCGGACACCCTCGGATCACCACTCGCTAGCCAATTCCCCGAGGCATATCGCAGGCTACAACGTCCTTCTTCGGCCCATACGCACCAAGGCATCCACCAAACGCCCTACAACACCAAAAAAACAATAAACAAGAAACTCAAAACAAAAAATGTTTACATTACGCAAAATCACACAACAAACACACACAAAACAAAACGCTTCACACATGTTTGTTATAAAGATGCTCACGCTCACTATGCGACAACCAACCACCACACCAACACCACAACCAGAAAACAA
>NZ_JBOZCC010000018.1:0-1911 GCF_051265055.1 Actinotignum saccati | reverse complement strand
GGTGGTATATCGGACAGTGTCCGAATGCCTAACAGCCCACCCAACCAACACCACAAAGAACACAAACAAGCACGAAAACCCGCCCGCGTCCCAAGCGACTTTTTACGTGTCCCAAACAAGAAACAAACACTAAAGAAACAAACCCGAGTGGTCTATTCCCATCACGTTTCCTGAAACAAATCCTTAGAAAGGAGGTGATCCAGCCGCACCTTCCGGTACGGCTACCTTGTTACGACTTCGTCCCAATCGCCAGCCCCACCTTCGACCGCTCCCCCCACATAAAATGGTTAGGCCACGAGCTACGGGTGTTACCAACTTTCGTGACGTGACGGGCGGTGTGTACAAGGCCCGGGAACGTATTCACCGCGGCAATGCTGATCCGCGATTACTAGCGACTCCGACTTCACGAGGTCGAGTTGCAGACCCCGATCCGAACTGAGACCAGCTTTAAGGGATTCGCTCCACCTTACGATATCGCAACCCTCTGTACCGGCCATTGTAGCATGCGTGAAGCCCAAGACATAAGGGGCATGATGATTTGACGTCATCCCCACCTTCCTCCGAGTTAACCCCGGCAGTCTCTCGTGAGTCCCCACCACAACATGCTGGCAACACGAGACAAGGGTTGCGCTCGTTGCGGGACTTAACCCAACATCTCACGACACGAGCTGACGACAACCATGCACCACCTGTACACCACCAACCAAATGCAACCACATCTCTGCAGCCCCGCGGTGTATGTCAAGCCTTGGTAAGGTTCTTCGCGTTGCATCGAATTAATCCGCATGCTCCGCCGCTTGTGCGGGCCCCCGTCAATTCCTTTGAGTTTTAGCCTTGCGGCCGTACTCCCCAGGCGGGGAACTTAATGCGTTAGCTACGGCGCAGAAAACCTGGAAAGGCCCCCCACACCTAGTTCCCAACGTTTACAGCATGGACTACCAGGGTATCTAATCCTGTTCGCTACCCATGCTTTCGCTCCTCAGCGTCAGTAATGGCCCAGTGACCTGCCTTCGCCATCGGTGTTCCTCCAGATATCTGCGCATTCCACCGCTACACCTGGAATTCCAGTCACCCCTACCACACTCAAGCCTGCCCGTACCCACTGCACGCGCGAAGTTAAGCCCCGCGTTTTCACAGCAGGCGCAACAAGCCGCCTACAAGCCCTTTACGCCCAATAATTCCGGACAACGCTCGCGCCCTACGTATTACCGCGGCTGCTGGCACGTAGTTAGCCGGCGCTTCTTCTCCACCTACCCTCAACCCACCCTATAGTGAGCCTTGTTCGATAGCGAAAGAGGTTTACAACCCGAAAGCCTTCATCCCCCACGCGGCGTCGCTGCATCAGGCTTTCGCCCATTGTGCAATATCCCCCACTGCTGCCTCCCGTAGGAGTCTGGGCCGTATCTCAGTCCCAATGTGGCCGGTCACCCTCTCAGGCCGGCTACCCGTCACCGCCTTGGTAGGCCATCACCCCACCAACAAGCTGATAGGCCGCGAGCCCATCCCCCTTCACAAAAGCTTTCCCAAACAATCCATGCGAATCATCCAGAATATTCGGTATTAGACCCCGTTTCCAAGGCTTATCCCAAAAAGGAGGGCAGGTTACCCACGTATTACTCACCCGTTCGCCACTAATCCACCCAACAACCAAAGATTGCTAGGTTTCATCGTTCGACTTGCATGTGTTAAGCACGCCGCCAGCGTTCGTCCTGAGCCAGGATCAAACTCTCCACAAAAAAACTGTAAGAGAGCAAGACAATATCTAGCTCAAACAAAAAACATATATAACAAGAACAAAACACACCACCAACACAACACAACCAAACACCACATAAAAACACAGCATCCAGTCACTATCTATTGGAGTGCTACCTGTCCTTGCACACACCCACACAACCACACCAACCAAAC
>NZ_JBOZCC010000017.1:0-5890 GCF_051265055.1 Actinotignum saccati | reverse complement strand
GGCGCCTGTTCCCCGCGCGAGCGGGGGTAATTCCGCGGCTACCGCGCTTGACGGTGTTGCTAGTTTCTGTTCCCCGCGCGAGCGGGGGTAATTCCTAAGACGCAGCGGGACGCGGATCTCTTCCTTGCTGTTCCCCGCGCGAGCGGGGGTAATTCCGCTTAGCCCGTAGGCGTCAGCGATAGCGAGAGCTGTTCCCCGCGCGAGCGGGGGTAATTCCGAGCCGATAACGACAAACGCACCACCAGGCCTCTGTTCCCCGCGCGAGCGGGGGTAATTCCGTCTTGTATGGTATCCGCACCCTAGCCTCGCTCTGTTCCCCGCGCGAGCGGGGGTAATTCCGCTAGAGATGGTGCCGGGGTCTCCGGCTACGGCTGTTCCCCGCGCGAGCGGGGGTAATTCCTATATAACGAGATGCTCCAGTTGCGGCACGAACTGTTCCCCGCGCGAGCGGGGGTAATTCCCCCTAAGAAAGGAGCAAGAAATGGCTATCCTCCTGTTCCCCGCGCGAGCGGGGGTAATTCCGGCATGAGCGAAAAAATCTCGGCCCCCTGGATCTGTTCCCCGCGCGAGCGGGGGTAATTCCATATTGGGATTCGGCCGATCACCAGCGAAATTCTGTTCCCCGCGCGAGCGGGGGTAATTCCAGGGGGCGTTATGTCCAGCATTAGCGCGAAATCTGTTCCCCGCGCGAGCGGGGGTAATTCCCTCCCCCGCGCTGAATAGGCGTGTCCAGAATCCTGTTCCCCGCGCGAGCGGGGGTAATTCCCGTAGAGGGGACTGGCCGGGTTCGAGACCCGGCTGTTCCCCGCGCGAGCGGGGGTAATTCTTTGAGGGTGATTCGGGCGGCGGGAATTACCCCCTGTTCCCCGCGCGAGCGGGGGTAATTCCGACACGCTATACACGCACACCCGCGCAAATTTCTGTTCCCCGCGCGAGCGGGGGTAATTCCTGGCAGGTTAGCTACCCGCGCCGGGCGGGTATCTGTTCCCCGCGCGAGCGGGGGTAATTCCAGACAGATAGCGCAGTGCCGCGATGGTTGCCTCTGTTCCCCGCGCGAGCGGGGGTAATTCCGAGGCGACCGCGAACATGGCCTTGGAGGTGCGCTGTTCCCCGCGCGAGCGGGGGTAATTCCACGGGGCGCGGTGAACCCTGGACGGACGACCACTGTTCCCCGCGCGAGCGGGGGTAATTCTAATCTGATAACTAATACCTTCTGCATCAAAACCTGTTCCCCGCGCGAGCGGGGGTAATTCCCCGTGGTTAGGTTTCAATTCCGCTTTAATGCTCTGTTCCCCGCGCGAGCGGGGGTAATTCCGCTGAGACCGGCGCCCCTGAGGATATCGGCTACTGTTCCCCGCGCGAGCGGGGGTAATTCCATCAAGAATTTTGAAGGCACAACCAACTTCGACTGTTCCCCGCGCGAGCGGGGGTAATTCCTTCATGAAGGAGGGAGTCCAATAATGCGCCCCCTGTTCCCCGCGCGAGCGGGGGTAATTCCGAGGGCTTCCGCGCGGGCGCGGGCCTGGTCAGCTGTTCCCCGCGCGAGCGGGGGTAATTCCGTACCGTATAGCCGGTTACGGCGAGCGCGTCTCTGTTCCCCGCGCGAGCGGGGGTAATTCCCGACTGTGCCACTTCAAGCTCTGACCGGATCTCTGTTCCCCGCGCGAGCGGGGGTAATTCCTGAAAGGGACTGACAAAATGGCTAAGTTTGAACTGTTCCCCGCGCGAGCGGGGGTAATTCCCGGCAAGCCTTCCCCCTGTTCTTTGATGTGGCCTGTTCCCCGCGCGAGCGGGGGTAATTCCCCGATTCCCCGGGCTAGCGATCATAGGAGCAACTGTTCCCCGCGCGAGCGGGGGTAATTCCTTGTTCCCGGCTCCGCCCTGTTTGCGCTACGACTGTTCCCCGCGCGAGCGGGGGTAATTCACCATGTTCTTATCGTGGAAGATAATCCCTATGCTGTTCCCCGCGCGAGCGGGGGTAATTCCCAGAAAGCGGCGCAGGATGCTATCGCCCGCGCCTGTTCCCCGCGCGAGCGGGGGTAATTCCGCGGATAACGTCCGATTCGTTAGGCCGGGGGACTGTTCCCCGCGCGAGCGGGGGTAATTCCGCCCGCGCATGACTGAAACCCTTGTAGCCCTCCTGTTCCCCGCGCGAGCGGGGGTAATTCCGGGAATGGCCATAAGCCCGGCGTGTTTGTCAACTGTTCCCCGCGCGAGCGGGGGTAATTCCTACTGATCATCGGAAAATGGCACGACGTGACACTGTTCCCCGCGCGAGCGGGGGTAATTCCTTTATGCGGGTCCGATAATGTCACGGTGGCGTCTGTTCCCCGCGCGAGCGGGGGTAATTCCGGCCAGTTCGGCTACTGGACCATCCGCGGCCTCTGTTCCCCGCGCGAGCGGGGGTAATTCCGCCACCCGCACCAGCGCCCAAGACCTCATCACCTGTTCCCCGCGCGAGCGGGGGTAATTCCTACTTTGAGCTTGCCGGCGGCGCTGGTGGAGTCTGTTCCCCGCGCGAGCGGGGGTAATTCCTACGCCGGTGGAAGCGGCGACCACCGCGGCCGCTGTTCCCCGCGCGAGCGGGGGTAATTCCGCTCTGCTTATGAGGATGCGCAGAAGATCGCACTGTTCCCCGCGCGAGCGGGGGTAATTCCTCTTAAAATACAGCAAAGCAAGTGAAAAATACCTGTTCCCCGCGCGAGCGGGGGTAATTCCGGGGACTACTACTACAGCGATGTGTATCCGAGCTGTTCCCCGCGCGAGCGGGGGTAATTCCGGGGACTACTACTACAGCGATGTGTATCCGAGCTGTTCCCCGCGCGAGCGGGGGTAATTCCCGAAGTAGCGAAAGCGAATTTTGAGAATTTGACTGTTCCCCGCGCGAGCGGGGGTAATTCCCGAGGAACTGCCGTTCGGTAAGATCACACTCGCTGTTCCCCGCGCGAGCGGGGGTAATTCCGCGGGCGCCGGCGGGCGGCACTATGTAAGGGTCTGTTCCCCGCGCGAGCGGGGGTAATTCCCTACTACCCGGCTTGAAGAAAGCGCGGCCGTACTGTTCCCCGCGCGAGCGGGGGTAATTCCTCTTAAAATACAGCAAAGCAAGTGAAAAATACCTGTTCCCCGCGCGAGCGGGGGTAATTCCTACCCCCCCCCGCGGGGTATGCCTTGTTATCTATCTGTTCCCCGCGCGAGCGGGGGTAATTCCCCCTTTTACCATGCGCGGGCGAAGGCAAGGCTCTGTTCCCCGCGCGAGCGGGGGTAATTCCTGGCCATCTACTTCCCTGTCATAGTGGCCCCACTGTTCCCCGCGCGAGCGGGGGTAATTCCGGAGCCGCCGGGGAATGGGAGGAAACCCGCGGCTGTTCCCCGCGCGAGCGGGGGTAATTCCGCGCACCCCGGAGCGCGAGAGCACGCGGGTGCCTGTTCCCCGCGCGAGCGGGGGTAATTCCTAACCCTCCCCTTAGTTTTCGCTCATGCGGATCTGTTCCCCGCGCGAGCGGGGGTAATTCCGATTACGCGAACCAGGCTTGATATTCCGGTGGCTGTTCCCCGCGCGAGCGGGGGTAATTCCGCGAAGGAGCACGCACGCGAATACTGGGAAACCTGTTCCCCGCGCGAGCGGGGGTAATTCCGTGTTGGCGGCGGGGTATGCGGTGGAGATTGGCTGTTCCCCGCGCGAGCGGGGGTAATTCCAGGATGTGACACAATAGGACAGAAATGTACAGCTGTTCCCCGCGCGAGCGGGGGTAATTCCGCCCCCGGGCGCGCCGTTCAAGTGCGCTCGACTGTTCCCCGCGCGAGCGGGGGTAATTCCGCCCCCGGGCGCGCCGTTCAAGTGCGCTCGACTGTTCCCCGCGCGAGCGGGGGTAATTCCCACGGGCACACTAACGAGGTACTGGCCATTCGCTGTTCCCCGCGCGAGCGGGGGTAATTCCGCTGCTCCTCCCTACACCCATCTCGAAAGGAACTGTTCCCCGCGCGAGCGGGGGTAATTCCATGGCCGCGGGCGGGCGGCGCGGCGCGCAGATCTGTTCCCCGCGCGAGCGGGGGTAATTCCATGGCCGCGGGCGGGCGGCGCGGCGCGCAAATCTGTTCCCCGCGCGAGCGGGGGTAATTCCGGGCCAGCCAGCGCGGTACCCCACCAGCGGGCCTCTTCCCCGCGCAAGCGGGGGTAATTCCGGGCGACCCGGCTCACCGAAACGGCTGAGGGGCTCTTCCCCGCGCAAGCGGGGGTAATTCCGGGAAGCGGTGAGCAGGGAAAGGGTGACGCCGCTCTTCCCCGCGCAAGCGGGGGTAATTCCCACCTTGCATAGGTGGCGGGGGGTGAGTAAGACTCTTCCCCGCGCAAGCGGGGGTAATTCCGGTGGCTCCTGATTAACGGTCGCGTCCCAGTCCTCTTCCCCGCGCAAGCGGGGGTAATTCCGTCACGGGCGGGCACGTCTGCGTCTAGTGATACTCTTCCCCGCGCAAGCGGGGGTAATTCCGTGAAGCATATCCCGGCGACGGTCAATAGCGTCTCTTCCCCGCGCAAGCGGGGGTAATTCCAATGAAGAAAGCGTGCATGCGCGTGCGGTTATCTCTTCCCCGCGCAAGCGGGGGTAATTCCCTACAGCCAATCGAGCGCCTACCGATCATCGCCTCTTCCCCGCGCAAGCGGGGGTAATTCCATGATCAGCAAACTCGAGGGGCTGCCTGAGAACTCTTCCCCGCGCGAGCGGGGGTAATTCCCGCCCCGACCTTGGCCTGCTTTCATTCGGCGCCTGTTCCCCGCGCGAGCGGGGGTAATTCCGAGCGTGGGTTCTGGCGTGGTGAGCGTGCGAACTCTTCCCCGCGCGAGATTGCCTGTTCGGTCAGGGCGTGCAGTTTTGGTTGCGCTGGGTGTGCATTTTTCCTTGCGCTAGTCGTACAATTCGTATTGCGCTAGTCGTGCAGTTTTAACTTGCGCTTGACAGCGAGCGGGGGTAATTCCCATCACCATTAACGCTTACAGCCTGAAGAGCGCTCTTCCCCGCGCGAGCGGGGGTAATTCCTGGAAGAAGGTCTGCGATATTGGGGGACGCATCTGTTCCCCGCGCGAGCGGGGGTAATTTCCAGGACGGTGCTATCCGGCTTGCGCGTGACCCCTGCTCCCCGCGCAAGCGGGGGTAATTCCGACGGGGCGAGCGAGATCGTCAAAGAATTCAACTCTTCCCCGCGCAAGCGGGGATAATTCCTGGAAGAAGGTCTGCGATATTGGGGGACGCATCTGTTCCCCGCGCGAGCGGGGGTAATTCTATGGATAGTACACGGACCTTGCCGCTTTTAGGCTGTTCCCCGCGCAAGCGGGGGGTAATTCTGCTCTCAAAGGTGCCGGCGTTCAAAGCGGTGCCTGTTCCCCGCGCAAACGGGGCAATTCCGAAGGTGTGCTCATCCGCGCCCTAACCGACCTCTCTTCCCCGCGCGAGCGGGGATAATTCCAGTGATAGGGCGCTACGGCGCCCTATCACTGTATATAAGTAGCATTGATCCATGGATAAAGACACTTTCGCCGCCAGCCGGCGCCACCTGCGCCTATCGGTAAAGCAATGCGCCGCAGCCCTCGGCGTTTCACCCCGTACCCTGCGCGCCTGGGAATCCGGACGGGATCCTATCCCGCCCGGTGCCGCCGATGACCTCGCCGCGCTCATGCAGCGGCCCGCGCCACCTCACGCAAACAGCGGTAACTCTTCCCCGCGCAAGCAGGAAAATTATCAAGAGAGCGTTAAACCGGAATGACTGATGCAAGAAGTCTGATTTCCACTCAGTCCAAAGCTAATGAAATAAGGGACCTTCTAGTGTACCGTCCTTGATTTAGCTTTCTGGTTGTTGGGTGGGGGTTTCCAGGGTTGTTCTCGCGCGTGCTATTTTC
>NZ_JBOZCC010000016.1:0-27578 GCF_051265055.1 Actinotignum saccati | reverse complement strand
GGCGAGTGGTTTAGCGGGGTGCGACATGGATTAATAATACCATCACCAGTAAACTATTTCAAGGACAGTGCACTAGCCCGTTTTAGGCAAGCGTATTCCAAAGTGATTTCTCGTGGAATTCGAGAGTGAAACAGGTTTAACCAGTGTGCCGTGATTGTCATGGAAACTCCCCAAACAGCACACCTATGATTAACTCATGACCACACCGTCAACCGCCGAATGGTCAATGGCCGCGATTATTTCTAATGTGGGTGCCCTGCCTGGCACGCGAAAAAGGCCGACGCAGCTTTCAGGAGTTCATTGACATCGCGTAATTCCTGGTTCTCTCGGCGTAGCCGCATATTCTCCGCTACCACGTCTTCTTTCGCCCGTCCGACAGACTCGTTCTTACGAGCCTGCTGGACCCATCGGCGGATCGTGTGCCAGGAAACGTCAAATTTGGGCGCTACAGCCTTGCAAGCATCTTGTAAAGACATACCACTCTTAGTGCGGATCCGCTCCTCGACAAGACGTATAACGCAGTCCTTAGCTTCCTGATCAAATTTCTTTGGCATGAAACATGATGATACCAGAAAGAGTTATAAGTACCCATATCCCTAACCTGTACCTATATATACACTTCTCTCTACTTACACGAAAGATAAACACACGGGAAATGCGCCGACCAAAAGTTTATTACCCCCGCTCGCGCGGGGAAAAGCGGCCTACCTAAGCCATATCCCAAACCTTGACCTACCCACGCCTTAGCGTGGAAAACCGCTCGCTACGAGCCTAGTCGATGGAGGCGAACCTAGAAAACCAACACACTTGGGAACTTCCGCCAATCTTCCGAACCAGACGGCCACCCCACAGCCCCTAGAACAACGCCACCTTCTCCGGCGGCGGGAAGATTGCGTCGAGCTCAGTTAGGTCCGCACTGCTCGGTTCCCACACCAGGGAGGCTGCATTCTGGCGGACTTGCTGCGGCGTCGTCGCACCGGCAATAACGGAAGCCACGCACGGCCGCGCGGCCAACCACGACATCGCCACCTGCACCGGCGTCAAGCCGCGCGCCTGCGCGAACGCAACAAAAGCCTCAATCTGATCCCAGTCCGTGGACTCCAGCAGCGCCGCCTTCGAGTGCGCAATTCGCGAGCCCTCCGGAGCCGCACCGCGCCGATACTTACCTGTCAACAAGCCGTTCGCCAGCGGGAAATACGGGAAAATCCCCAGGCCAAAGCGCTGCGCGGCCGGCACCACCTCCAGCTCCGCGCGCCGATCAATCAAGTTGTAATGCGACTCTGTAGCAATCGGCCCCACCAACCCGCGCGCCGCCGCCACATGCGAGGCATCAGCAAGTTGCCACCCGGCGTGGTTCGACGTCGCGTAATACCGAATTTTGCCCGCCCGCACCGCATCCGACAGCGCCTCGAGCGTCTCCTCGGGCGGCGTTACACCATCTGGCGTGTGATAAAAATACAGGTCAATCGCCTCTACGCCGAGCCGGCGCAACGATGCCTCCAAGGCCCGCGTCACGTAGCGCCGCGAACCGCGCACCCCGTAATCCGCACCGTTGCGCCCCTGCATATCCATACCGAATTTTGTTATAACGACGACGCCGCGGGCCAGCTCACCCGCTTCCCGCAACGCCGTTCCGAACATAATTTCCGAAAGTCCGGGCTCTTTGCCGTACACGTCGGCAAGGTCGAAGGTGGTGATTCCCTCTTCAAGCGCGGCCCGCACGACGGCATTCGTGCCTCCTTGTGTTTCGGTTCGCGTGTGGGCGCGGCCAAAATTATTACCACCTATGCCGACGGCGGAGACCATCAGGCCGGACTTCCCTACCGGGCGATACGTCATTGTCATACCGCCAGCCTAGCGGACACCGGCCGCGCCCGTTCGGCAGCTCGGTTACGATGAGGGAACAGTGCTCACCTGTGAGCGGTGTTTTCAGGCGCGGCCCCGGCAGAGAATTGTGAGGTTCGGAGCGCGCCACCACCACCGAGGGAAAGAGGGCTTGCCACTATGCCAGATTCTGCGGCGCAGCAGCACCAGCACAACGGCTATCCGGAGGGACCGCGCCCGATCCGGCGCGTCGTCCTCCTCACTAACCCGACCGCCGGAAAGGGCCGCGCTACTTCTCTAGCTGCCCACATGACCGCTGAGCTGCTAAAACACAACGTTGACGTGATAGGGCACTACGCCACCACCGTCGCGGAAACTCGCAAGAATGCCAGATTATCGCTGGCCGATCCCAATATCGACGCGTTGGTGGCCTGCGGTGGGGACGGATTGGCGAATCTCATCGTGCAGGAGCAGGCCGGCACCGGCAAGCCGCTCGGCTTGGTTGCTGGCGGAACCGGGAACGATATTGCGCGCGGGCTTAGCATTCCGCTCGACGTCGCCGGGGCCGCCCGCACCATCGCATCCGGGTATACGGTGATCACCGACCTGGGCCTGGCCATTCGCGAAGTAAACGGTGTTTCCCAACCCGAATGTCGCTATTTTGCCTCGATCCTCGCGGCGGGGATCGATACCCGCATTAACGCGCGGGCGAAGCAAATCCGGTGGCCGGGTGGTTCGGCCGCCTATTTCCTCGCGGTGCTTGCCGAAGTGGCGGCCATGCGCACCACCCCGCTCACCTTGAGTATCGACGGCGGTGATACCTTCACTCTGGAAGCTACCCTCTGCGCTGTGGGTAATACCCGCAGTTACGGAGGCGGGATCCGGATGTGCTCGCACGCTGATCCGCGTGATGGCAAGCTGGCCCTCACCGTCGTCGGCCCCGTATCGCGCCGCACCGCGGCCCGCAGCCTCCGCAATATCTACACCGGAGATTTTTCCAAACTGCGCGATATCGTCACCCAGATTCAGGTCAACAGTGTTCGCTTGGAAATGCCCGGTCTTATTCCTGCGGTCGACGGCGAAGACCTCTTCCCCACCCCGCTGAGCGTGACGGTGGCCGCCGGTGCCGGCTGTTTCCTCGTCCCGCCGCCGCGCGTAGCTCAACTCGGCCCCGCGCGTAGTGAAACCCAGCCCAGCCCGCTAAGCGATCCGGTACATCCACCCGAAGGGATCTTCGCGAGTGCCGTTTTGGATTCCCGTGAGTTCCTCGTAAATCCGCTGCGCCACGGTGTGGGTAGGCAGCTCGACGCTGAAATCTTCCCCGGTGAGCTGGCCGATGGCAGTCACCACGGCCGCGGTCCCGCAGGCGAACATTTCCGCCACGCTACCGTCCTGAATTCCGCTCACCACATCGCGCAAAGCGAGGGTATCTTCGCGTACCTCCACCCCGGCGCGGCGCAGCAGCTGCATAATGCACGAACGAGTATTACCGGGCAGGATATTGCCGGTAAGTTTCGGGGTGGCCACGCTGCCGTCGGCGTAGACCACGAAGACGTTCATCCCGCCCAGCTCATCAAGGTTTGTGGCGGTTGCGGCGTCGAGGAAAAGAACCTCATCGTAGCCGGCCGCACCCGCGGTGACCTTGGGCAGCAGCGAGGCCGCGTAGTTCCCGCTGGTCTTCGCCGCGCCCATGCCGCCGGGGCCGGCACGGTGGTAATCGGGCTCCACCCACACCTTGATGGGCTGGAAACCGTTGGGGAAATACGCCCCGGCCGGCGAGGCGAGCACGATGTATTCGTAGGCCGCGGCCGCCCGCACCCCGAGGAAAGCTTCCGAAGCGAAAATGAAGGGCCGCAGGTACAGCGATTCACCCGCAGCTCCCGGAACCCAGCGCCGGTCCTGGCGCACCAGATCCACCAGCGAGGCCACGAAATCATCCACAGGCAACTCCGGGATAGCGAGCCGAT
This sequence comes from Actinotignum saccati, assembly GCF_051265055.1. Lineage (NCBI taxonomy): Bacteria > Bacillati > Actinomycetota > Actinomycetes > Actinomycetales > Actinomycetaceae > Actinotignum > Actinotignum saccati. The sequence continues at coordinate 23,787 of NZ_JBOZCC010000016.1, read as the reverse complement.
GCCCGGAGAAGTTCAGGCGCGCCCCGTTGTAGGTGGGGCGGAACAACCATAGCGATCCATCCGCGTGCCGGTAGGCTTTCAGGCCCTCAAAAACTTCCTGGCCGTAGTGGAGCACCGCGCCGGCCGGGTCCAGGCTGAGCGGCCCGTAGGGCACAATGGCGTGGTTGTGCCAGCCTTGTTCCGCGGTCCAGGTTGCCCGCGCCATGTGATCGGTGAAGTAGCGGCCGAAACCGGGGCCGGCCAGAACCTGGCTGACCTCCTCCTCGCTGGCCGGGTGCTCATTCGGATGCACAGCGAACCGCCCCGCGAGGCTATCCGCCGGCGCGGGGGTGGTAGCGGCAGCTTCCATTTCTTTCGGAGTCATCGGAACGCTCATACCTGAGTCCTTCTTTCTTCGTGGTGATCCTTAGCGGTTATCTTCCATAGCGGCGAGAATAGCATCCCCGATCTGGGCGGTTGTGCGGCGCAATGGCACACCGGCCGCCGCGGCCGCGGCGCGTGCTTCCATATCCGCCCGGATAGCCGCCTCAATACGCGCGGCCGGCCCGGCGAGCCCGAGGTGGCGCAGCATCAGCGCCACGGAGGCGATGGTCGCCGTCGGATCGGCTTTCCCGGTCCCCGCGATATCCGGTGCCGAACCGTGGATCGGTTCGAACATGGAGGGGAAATCGCCTTCAGGGTTAATATTGCCCGACGCCGCAAGCCCCACTCCCCCGCTTACCGCCCCGGCTTCGTCGGTCAGGATATCGCCAAACAGATTATCCGTCACGATAACGTCAAAACGCTGCGGGTCGGTCACCAGGTAAATCGTGGCGGCATCCACATTGCAGTAATCAACGTTGACATTCGGGTACTCCGCGGCGAGGCGATCAACGGTACGCTGCCACAGCCCACCCGCGTGCACGAGCACATTGGTTTTGTGGACGAGGGTAAGGCGGCGGCGGGGCCGGGAGGCGGCCAGCTCAAAGGCATAGCGCACCAGGCGCTCAGTTCCGTGAGCGGTGTTGACAGATACTTCCGTTGCCACTTCGGTGGGCATGCCGCGGTGAACACTGCCCCCGTTGCCCGAGTACAGCCCTTCGGTTCCTTCGCGCACCACCACCAGGTCAATATTTCCCGGTTCTGCCAGCGGGGTGGGAACCCCGGGATAGAGCACACTGGGCCGCAAATTAACGTAGTGGTCAAAGGCGAAGCGCAGCCGTAGCAAAATCTCCCGCTCGAGGATTCCCGCGGGCACCCGCGGATCCCCGATAGCCCCGAGCAGCAGCGCATCATGCCCCGCCAGCGCCTCCAGATCCGCACTGCCCAGGGTTTCCCCGGTATCCAGGTAGCGTTGCGCCCCGATACTGTAGGAGGTCACGCTCAGCTCCGTGCCACTTTCCGCCAGCGCGGCGCGTAACACTTTGAGACCTTCGGGCACGATTTCCGGACCGATGCCATCCCCGGCAATAACGGCAAGATTAATAGAGGCGCGCATGTGGTGAGTATACGAGATCCGTCCACCTAGTGAGACCCAACATCTCACTTTGCGAGACGCTCGCGTGTGGCGTGACGGCACGGAGATCCGTTCTCTCGGGAGGTTAGGTACGTCTCCTGGAGCCGGCGCCGCTCTCCTCGTAGAATTGAATTCTTGAATCTCTGGAGGCAAGGTTATGGCGTTCGATTCAACTATCGTCATTGTCGGCGGTGCTCGCATCCCCACGGGGAAGTTCCGCGGCTGCTACGCGAATACCCCCGCGCATGAATTAGGTGCGGCTGCGGCGCGCGCGGCTGCGGAGCGAGCCGGCATCCCGATGGCGGATGTGGATGATTTCGTGGTGGGGTGCGTGGGCCAGACCGGCGCCGATGCCTATATTTCCCGCCGTATCGCTCTGACTGCCGGGGCGCGTGCCTCCTCCACTGCCCTGACTGTCAATCGGGTGTGCGGCTCCGGGGTGCAGGCTTTGGCCAGCGGCGCGAGCGCCCTGCGTTCCGGGGACGCGCGCATCGTCATGGCCGGCGGTGCGGAAAATATGACGCGCCAGCCGGTGATGGATTTTTCGCGGGCCGGTCATCTCGATGGGCCCGAGCACGTGGATGGCACATTTTCGCTAATTTCTGATCCGTTCTCGGGCCGGCCGATGGGCTGGACAGCCGAGCGGGTGGCGGAAAAATTCAGTATTTCGCGCGCCGAGCAGGATGCTTTTGCGGCCCAATCCCAGGCCCGCGCCCAAGCCGCCATCACATCCGGAGCTTTCGATAAGGAAAAGGTCCCTTTCACGATTGATGCCGGGAAGCCAACGGAGCGCGTCGTCGTTGCTGAAGAGTATCCGCGCACGGGGGTGACCGTTGAAACGCTCAGCCACCTGCGCCCCGTTTTTGCCGCGCACGGTACCGTGACGGCCGGTAATTCTTCTGGGATTAACGACGGCGCAGCCATGCTTGTCCTCATGCGGGAAGAGGATGCGATTGCGGCGGGTGTGGATATTCTGGGTGAGCTGGTGGATGTGGCGACCGTCGGCGTGGAACCGGAGTATATGGGCTATGCGCCGCGTTTGGCTATTGAGAAGGTGCTGGAGCGCACCGGCCTGAGCCGGGCGGATATTGGTTGGGTGGAACTTAATGAGGCTTTTGCCTCCCAGGCGATTGCGGTGATTCGCGATGCGGAGTTGGATCCGGAGATTGTTAACCCGCTGGGCGGGGCGATTGCGCTGGGTCATCCGGTGGGCGCCTCGGGTGCGATTATTTCGCTGCGTGCCCTCCTCAACCAGCGCGAACGCGGAATTGAGCATTCGCTTGTAACGCTGTGTATCGGCGGCGGGCAGGGCATCGCCGCAATTATTCGCGCCCGCTAGCGGCACACTGTCCACGAACAGCGAGCACCCCGCCCACGAACAGCGGCGAGGCCGCGCAACCGCAGCCCCGCCGGAACCGCCGCCTAATTCTTGAATGCGTGTACCGGCGCCGGGATGGTGCCCCCGCGGGCGATGAAGGCCGCGCTGGAATAAGGGCTGACCGGCATGACCGGCGCACTGCCGAGCAGCCCGCCGAATTCCACGGTATCGCCTTCGCTCAAGCCCGTCGCGGGGATGACCCGCACGGCGGTGGTCTTGGAGTTCATGATGCCGATGGCGGCTTCGTCGGCGATCATGCCGGCGATGGTGGCGGCCGGGGTATCCCCAGGCACCGCGATCATATCCAGGCCCACCGAGCAAATCGCGGTCATGGCTTCGAGTTTGGCCAGGCTAATGGCGCCGAGCCGCGCGGCTTCGATCATGCCTTCGTCCTCGGAGACCGGGATGAAGGAACCGGAGAGCCCGCCCACGTGCGAGCAAGCCATGAGCCCGCCCTTCTTCACCGCGTCGTTGAGGAGGGCGAGGGCCGCGGTGGTGCCGTGGGCGCCGACGCGTTCCAGGCCCATGGCTTCCAGGGCCCGCGCCACCGAATCTCCCACTTCCGGCGTGGGAGCCAAAGAAAGATCAACAACCCCGAAGGGCACCCCGAGCCGCTGGGCGGCCAGCTGCCCCACCAACTCCCCCATGCGGGTGATCTTGAAAGCACTGCGCTTGATTTCTTCCGCGAGCTCGTCGAAGGAGGCGCCCTCCGCCGCCGTAATCGCCCGGGTAATAACGCCCGGCCCGGATACCCCTACAGACACCACGCAATCGGGCATTTCCACCCCGTGGAAAGCCCCGGCCATGAAGGGATTATCCCCCACCGAATTAGCAAAAACAACCAGCCGAGCAGCCCCGGAACCCTTATCCGTGCGAGCGGCGAGCTCGCAAATGGTCTCCCCCATGCGCGCCACCGCGCTCATATTAATTCCGGCCCGCGACGTCCCGATATTGACGGAGGAGCACACCACCGAGGTGGCGGCCAGCGCGGCGGGAATCGAATCGATAAGCGCCTCGTCCGCGCGCGTCATGCCCTTTTCCACCAGGGCGGAGAACCCACCCACGAAATCCACGCCGATCTCCCGGGCGCATTCATCGAGCATAACCGCCCACGGGGTGAGGTCTTTTTCCCCGCTTGCCGCGGCCACCATAGCAATTGGGGTCACGGAAATGCGCTTATTAATAATGGGGATGCCCAATTCCGCTTCGATTTCCTGGGCCACGGGCACCAGGCGCGCGGCCCGCTCCATAATGCGGGCGCGGGCCCGTTCGCGAGCGCGCTCGCCATCAGAATCCGCGCAGTCCAGCAGGGAAATACCCATGGTGACGGTGCGGATATCGAGGCGGTCCTCGCGAATCATCGCGAGGGTTTCTAGAATATTTTGGGCAGTGGGCTCACTGCTGGCATACATAAGTATTCTCCCGTTTTTATGCGCGTTCCCATGCACGTTGGTGTGCGTATTCCCGTGCATGCTATTGTGCGCGTTCTCGCTTCTGTGCGTGGTTCCCGCGGGCGCTGCTGTGCCGTTCGTGTGCGCCGGCCGGCTATAGGCACCGGACCGGCCCATTACACCGGCCGACCCTAGACGCGATGCATGGCGCGGAAAATGGAATCCGCCTGCACGTGGATTTCGAGTGCTTCCGCGGTGCCTAGCTCCGCCATGGCCTGCTGCACCTGGGTGATGGAGCTGCCCTCCGGGAGTGCCACTTCGAGGATCATGGTGAAGTACTCATCCATGAGGGTTTGCGTCACGTTGATGATATTCACTCCGAGGCGGGCGAGTTCAGCGGAGACGGCCGCAATAATTCCGGTGCGGTCCACTCCGGTCACAGTCATGATGGCTTTCATGGCCTCTATTGTGCCACGCCGCTACGACAGTTTTTTCTCCCGCTTCGCCCCGCGCGCGCCCACACACCTAGCACGCCGCATTACAACCGGGCAGCACCGCGCCCGCCGCACACCCAGCACCGCTCGCTATCGCCCACTTACTTCAGCGGCGCGAGGAATTGATCCAGGTTGCCGTTATTCGGGTCGCTCACCAGTTTCTCGTCAATAACAACGGCGGGAATGTACTTCATGCCGTCCGCGAGGAATTGTTCGCGCAGCTGCTTGAGGAGGGGGAGGTACTCATCCCCGGCCAGCGTGGTGCGCAAGCTTTCCAGTTGCGCCGCATCCAATCCCACCCGGGTGGCAAATTCTTCAATCAGAGCCGGATCGGGCTGCTGGCGCTGGGCACGGTCCACGTGCTTGACCACCGGGATGGAGCCTTCTTTGTAGAGCAACTCGTGGAAATCGAGGTATTTATCGGGGGCGTTAACGGCAAACCACACTTCGGCCTGCTCCCCCTTGACGCTGTAGGGCGATTCCTCGAAGCGCATATTCGGGTGGTAGACCAGGGTGATCTTCCCGTCTTTGGCCATTTGGATGAGTTCTTCGCCGTGGTCGCGCACCAGGTCATTGCACCAAGGGCACCAGTAATCGGAGTACACCCGCACCACCGGCTTGCCTTCATTGACGCTTCCGGCTACCCCGTCAGCCCCGATGGGAATGCCGCCCCATTGATCGAGGGGCGCCGGGATTTTCTCCGTCACCACATTGGCGCCGCGCTGGATGGGCACTAAATGAGCGGGTTCTTTAGTTGCGCTCGGAGTTGCGCTGGCGGTGGGCCCGCTGGGCGCCATCGTACTATCTGTGGTGGCGGCCACGGTAGGTTTCACCCCCGGTGCGTCCGAAGTATCGGTGCAGGCAGCAAGGCCGAAGGCCAGTACCCCGAGGAAAGCGAAAGCGGAACGACGACGCATCTGCGGCCTTTCTCCCAACAGAACTGAACTCATGCAAACCGGCCCACCCGCGGTACCTCGCCGCGAGCGGGCCGGCTAACTGGCGCTCATCCTAGCCGCCCCACCTGGGAACGGCAACAACGGTGGTCACGTCGCGCGCCCACAGCGCGCACGGTTTCGCGCACCGTCACGCACCGTCGCGAGCGCACCGTGCACGCGCCGTCACGAACGCACCGTGGTCACGTCGCTTAGCGCGCCGTCTGGCCGTCGGTGTAGTCGGCGTCCACGTCGGTATTCCACGCGAACATGGAACGCACCTCGCGCCCGGTGGCCTCCAGCGGGTGGCGCTCGTGTTCGGCGCGCAGCTTCTTAAATTCGGGGGCGCCGGCATCCTGGTCGTCAATGAAACGCTTGGCGAAGGAACCGTTCTGGATATCGGCCAGCACGTCCTTCATATGTTCCTTGACATCCGGGGTGATCACGCGCGGGCCGGACACATAATCGCCGTATTCGGCCGTATCCGAGCAGGACCAGCGCTGCTTGGTCAGCCCGCCTTCGTTAATGAGATCAACGATGAGCTTGAGTTCGTGGCACACCTCAAAGTAGGCCATTTCCGGCTGGTACCCGGCTTCCACCAGGGTCTCGAAACCGTAGGTGATGAGCTGGGAAACCCCGCCGCACAGCACGGTCTGCTCGCCGAAGAGATCCGTTTCGGTCTCTTCCTTGAAGGTGGTCTTGATGGCACCGGCGCGGGTGCCGCCGATCGCCGCGGCGTAGGACAGCGCCACGTCCCAGGCCTGCCCGGAGGCGTCCTGTTCCACGCAGACGAGCACCGGCACCCCGCGGCCGTCTTCGTACTGGCGGCGCACCGTATGCCCCGGGCCCTTCGGCGCCACCATGCACACATCGTGGCCGCTGGCGGGCTTGATGTAGCCGTAGTGAATATTGAAACCGTGGGCGAAGAACACCGCGGCGTCGGCCTTGAGATTCGGTTCGATTTCCGCGGCCCACAGCCCGCGCTGGGTCTGGTCCGGCACCAGAATCATCACGACGTCCGCTTCCTTGGTGGCATCGGCCACGGAGCGCACCGTCAGGCCCTGCTCCTGCGCTTTCGCCACGGAGCTGGAGCCTTCGCGCAGGCCCACCACCACGTCCACACCGGAATCGCGCAGGTTGAGCGCGTGGGCGTGCCCCTGCGACCCGTAGCCAATAATGGCAACCTTCTTCGACTGGATGAGGGACAGATCGGCATCGGCATCATGGAAAATTTCTGCCATGGTTTTCTCCTTTTGTTGGGTCGGGGCCAGGCCCCACGGTTGTCGTTGTCTCGGTTTCGGTTTCGTTGCGGTCACGGCGCCGCGTTGCGTGCGGGCCCGTATTAAGTACGACGACGCCACCAGCGGGCCGCGCGCCGCTCTAGCTTAGATGCGCCCGCGGGCAAGCTCCTCCGGGAAGTTGCCCGGGTCTCCCGCCATATCGGCGGTGACGCGTTCGGAAAGCGAATGCGCTCCGCGCCCGAGCGCCACGGTTCCCGACTGCACAATTTCCCGGATCCCGTAGGGTTCCAGGGCGGTGAGCAGGGCGCCGATCTTGCGGTCGGAGCCGGTGGCTTCAATGGTGACGGCATCCGGCACCATATCCACCACGTGGGCGCGGAAAAGATCCACCACCTGCACCACGTGGGAGCGGGTCGTATCATCAGCGCCCACTTTAATGAGGACGAGGCGGCGCAGCACCGCTTCCTCACTGTCCAATTCCACGATTTTGATGACGTTGACCAGCTTATTGAGCTGTTTGGCCACCTGTTCGAGGGGTTGCACCGCGGCATCAACCACCACGGTGATACGCGAGAGCGCCGGGTTTTCCGTTTCTCCCACGGCGAGCGAATGAATATTGAACGCGCGGCGGGCGAAGAGCCCGGCCACCCGCGTGAGCACTCCGGGTTTATTCTCCACCAGTACGGAGAGCGTGTGGCGCTGCGGCATTGTTATCCTTCCTTTCGTGGCGGCTCGAGCGGCGAAAATGCGCTACTCACGCGAAGTTCTCATCCACTTCGGGGCGCAGCCCCTTGGCGTACATAATCTCATCATTGGATACCCCGGCGGCAACCATCGGCCACACTTCCGCATCCGGTGAGGTAATAAAGTCAATAACGACGGGGCGGTCATTGATCTCCATGGCGCGCTGGATGGCGGTGTCGACGTCGTCCTTCTTCTCCACGCGCCAGGCTGCGCAATCATAGGCCTCGGCAAGTTTGACGAAATCGGGGATACGGCGGGTATTATTCCCGGTTTCCAGGTCGGTGAAGGAATAGCGCCCCTCGTAGAAGAGGGTCTGCCACTGGCGCACCATCCCCAGCGAAGAGTTATTAATAACAGCCACTTTGATATTGATGTTATTGAGGCGGCAGGTGGCCAGTTCCTGATTGGTCATCTGGAAGGAGCCATCGCCGTCGATCACCCATACGGTGCGTTCGGGCTGGCCCACTTTCGCGCCCATACCTGCCGGGATACCGTAGCCCATGGTGCCCGCTCCCCCGGAGGAGAGCCAGCGGTGCGGATGCTCGAAGTGCAAGAATTGCGAGGCCCACATTTGGTGCTGGCCCACCCCGGTCACCCAGATGGTGTCTTCACTTCCGGCCACGGCGCCCAGGCGCTCGATCACGTATTGCGGGGAGACGAGGCCATCCTCCGTGGGCGTGTAGCCGGCCGGGTAGGTTTCCCGCAGGCGGTTGAGGTAGCCCCACCAGGGTTCCAGATTCGCTTCCCCGTACTGGGCGCGGGCCGCGCGCACCTCCGCGAGGAGTGCGGGAACGGATTGCGCCAAATCCCCGATAATCGCCACGTCCGCGCTGCGGTTCTTGGATACTTCGGCCGGGTCAATATCGAGGTGGATAACTTTCGCCTTCGGCGCGAAACCGTCCAGGGCCCCGGTCACGCGGTCATCGAAACGCGCGCCCAGCGCCACGATGAGATCGCTGCGCTGGAGGGATCCCACCGCGGGAACGGTGCCGTGCATTCCCGGCATCCCCAGGTTATGGGGATGGGAATCGGGTACGGTGCCGCGGGCCGGCAGGGTGGTGACCACCGGCGCGCCGGTGAGGTCGCTCAGTTCGGTGACCTCGCGGGAAACCCGGGCGCGCACCGCCCCTCCCCCCACGTAGAGCACGGGGCGGGAGGCGGTGGCAATAAGCCGGGCAGCTTCGCGTACCGCGGCGGAATCCGGCTGGCTGGCCGGGCGGTATCCGGGCAGGTCCAAGCGCGGGGGCCACACAAATTCTGTTTCTTGGTTCTGCGCGGATTTCGCGATATCCACGAGGACGGGGCCGGGGCGCCCGCTCGCCGCCAAGTAAAAAGCTTCGGCCAGGCGGGCCGGAATATCATCGGCATCGGTGACGAGGAAAGAATGCTTGACCATGGGCATGGTGGCACCCACGATATCGGCTTCCTGGAAGGCATCGGTTCCGATGGCCGCCGCTCCCACCTGGCCGGTGATGGCCACCAGCGGGACCGAATCCATATTGGCATCAAGCAGCGGGGTGACGAGGTTGGTAGCCCCCGGCCCGGAGGTGGCCATTACCACGCCCACGCGCCCGGTGGCCAGCGCGTAGCCTTCGGCGGCGTGCCCGCCGCCCTGTTCGTGGCGCACCAGGATATGGCGGGGAGAATCGCTATCGTACATCGGGTCGTAGGTGGGCAAAATAGCTCCGCCGGGCAGCCCGAAGACGACATCAACACCGAGTTCCGCTAAGGTGCGGACAATGGCGCGGGCGCCGTCCATTTTTTCGCGGATCTCACCGGGATGGTCCCGGTGGGACGCGGCCGACGCGCTCATCGCGGATGCATTCATCTCGGATGCGGCCATGGTTCCTCCTTCAACCTGGTTCACCTGGTTCTTCGGGCCTGTTCTTCTTGCGTTACCGAGCGGGGTGCAAGCGTGGTGGTTGGCGCATAAAAAATCCCCTCACGTGAGGGGAGCGCGCAACCGGTGGTGCGCGCTACCTCACTACGATAATAAGAAGAATCTGAGCCATGCCCTTCAGACTACCGGAGCGCGGTCCCCGAGCGCTAAAAACATCAATCTGTCTCACATCGTGGATTTCGGTTTCATTGTTCGGACAGTTTTCCGTGGTTTTTCGGGAAGCGTACTCTAGACGCGTGACCTTTTCGCACCGGCCGCCCGCCCCGCAGCACCCGAGCCACCTGCGCTACGCCGCACGGGCTGTTTTGCGCGCCGGCTTACTCCTCCTTGCCAGTGGCGCCTCCGCGTATCGGGTCAAGCACTCCATGGAGCGCACCGCCCACGCCCTGGGAATCCGCACCACCCACGCCGCGGTCTCCTTCACGGAGATCACGGTTACGTGCTACGGCTACGGGGATGTGTGCACCCTCACCGGGGAGCAGCGCGCGCTCGGCGTGAATGCCGCCCGTATTGACGCGCTTATTGTGGCTATCGATGCCCTCCCGCCCGGCTCCACTCCCGCGCAGGTCACGAGCGTTCTCGATGAGGCGATTGCGCGGGCCCGCAGCTATCCGGCCTGGGTGCTGGCGCTGGTGTCCGGGCTGGCCTGCGCCTGTTTCTGTTTCCTCAACCGGGGCGGGGTGGTGGAATGCGCCGCGGTCTTCTTCGCGGCGAGCGTGGGGCAGGCGGCGCGCGGCTGGCTGGCCCGCCGCCTCGTCAATCATTTCGGGATTTGGTTCCTGGTGGGGGCGCTGGCCGCGCTGCTCTACCTGACCACGGTAGGCGTTGCTGAGGCGTGTTGGGATATCGCGGTGGTGCACGAAGCCGGGGTGGTTTCCGCCCTCCTCTTCCTCATTCCCGGTTTCCCGCTGGTCACCGCGATGCTCGATACGATTCGCGCTGATTTTTCCGCCGGGCTCACCCGCGGGGCCTATGTCACCATGCTCATGCTGGCCGCCGGGATGGCGGTCTGGGTGGTCACCGTTATTTTCAGTACGGATATTGCCCCGCATGCCGCCTACGTGATCCCCGAGCCGTGGCTGGCCCTGGCGCGCGGTGCCGCCACCTTCGTGGCATCCTACGGTTTCGCCATGCTTTTTACCGCGGAGCAGGGCGCCGCGCTGCTGGCCGGTGCCATCGGCGCGATTGTCAATGCCGCGCGCCTGACCGCCCAGGATGCCGGTTTCTATAATGTGGCCGCGGTTTTCCTCGCGGCCCTCGGGGCCGGGGTGCTCGCCCACCTACTCACTCGCCGTACCCGTTTTTCCCGGGTCTCGCTGAGCGTGCCGGCCGTCGTCGTCATGATTCCCGGGGTGGTATTTTTCCGCGGCCTGCACGCCATTAATGCCGGGCAGATCGCCCAGGCAGCCGGCGCGCTCACCAATGTGGTTCTGGTGATCTGCGCGGTAGGTGCCGGGGTGGCGGCCGCGCGCATGATCACCGACCGGCACTGGCTCATGGAACCACCCCACGAACTCAGCCCGGCCTTCGACGAGTAGCTAATAGCGGGCCGGGGCCCGCGCACGGCAGCGTGGAGGCACCGGCCCGCGAACCCACGGCCGCGGCCCGTGCGCGCGCCGGGCTCCTAATCCACCCGGCCGTCCACCACCCGCACCGCCCCGCGATCCGCCGAGGTGGTCATCATGGCGTAGGCCCGCAACGCCTTGGAAACATGCCGGTCCCGCTTCTCCGGGCGCCAGGGCAGCTCCCCCATCTGGGCGCGCCGCTCAGCCAGTTCTTCTTCGGACACATCCATGGCGAGCAACCGGGTGGGCACGTCGATAATAATATGATCACCTTCGCACAGCAGCGCAATATTGCCGCCAGCGGCTGCCTCCGGGGACACGTGCCCGATGGACAGGCCCGACGTTCCCCCGGAAAAACGCCCGTCGGTAATGAGCCCGCACACCTTCCCGAGCCCCAGACCCTTGAGGTAGGAGGTGGGATACAGCATTTCTTGCATCCCGGGCCCGCCCTTGGGGCCCTCGTAGCGGATCACCACAATATCGCCCGGTTCCACCGCTTTGGACAAAATAAGTTCGACGGCGGCCTCTTGGGAATCGACCACCCGGGCCCGCCCTTCGAAATGGAAAAGCTCTTCGCTAATCCCGGCCGTTTTAATAACCGCACCGTCCTCGGCAAGGTTCCCGCGCAGTACACACAGCCCACCGTCCTTGGTGTAGGCGTGGTCAGCGCTGCGAATACAGCCGTGCTCCCCGTCCAGATCCGGGCTTTCCCAAGTGGAATCCTGCGAAAATGCGCGGGTGGTGCGCACGTTCCCCGGCGCGGCACTGAAAAGATCACGGGCCTGCTCGGAGGGCGCCACCCCGCGAATATCCCAGGTTTCCAGCCAGGATTTCAGGTCATCGGAATGCACCGAGTGCACCGAATCATCGAGCATCCCCGCCCGGTACATTTCCCCGAGCAGCGCCGGGATCCCGCCGGCGCGGTGGAAATCCTGAATATGGAATTCGGTGGAATTCGGGGCGAGCTTGACCATGCAGGGCACCCGCCGTGAAAGCGCATCAATATCCGCGAGCGTGAAATCTACATGCCCTTCCTGGGCGATGGCCAAAATATGAAGCACAGTATTGGTGGAGCCGCCCATGGCCACATCCATGGACATGGCGTTGGTAAAAGCCGCTTTCGTCATAATATTGCGCGGCAGCACGCTGGCGTCGTCGTCGTTATAAAAACGTTTCGTGAGCGCGACGATGCGTTTCCCGGCCTCTTCGAAAAGCCGGCGGCGTCGGGTGGCGGTGGCGAGGGTGGAACCGTTGCCGGGGAGGGACATGCCCAGCGCTTCGGTCAGGCAATTCATGGAATTTGCGGTGAACATGCCCGAGCAGGAACCGCAGGTGGGGCAGGCGTTTTCTTCCACGCGCGCGAGCTCATCGTCCGTGATGGAATCGTCCACGGCCAGGGCCATGGCGTCGATCAGGTCAATATTATGATCAACGACGCCTTCCACCGGTTTGCCCGCCTCCATGGGACCGCCGGACACAAAAATAGTGGGAATATTCAGGCGCATGGCCGCGATGAGCATACCGGGCGTAATTTTATCGCAATTAGAAATGCAGACGAGGGCGTCCACGGTATGCGCATTGCACATATATTCGATGGAGTCGGCAATAATTTCGCGGCTGGGCAGCGAGTAAAGCATGCCCTCGTGACCCATGGCGATGCCGTCGTCCACGGCAATGGTATTAAATTCGCGCGCCACCCCGCCGTTCGCCTGGATGACGTCCGCCACGATTTTCCCGACGTTGCGCAGATGCACGTGCCCGGGAACGAATTGGGTGAAGGAATTAGCGATGGCAATAATCGGTTTTCCGAAATCTTCCGAGCCCATCCCGGTGGCGCGCCAGAGTGCCCGCGCCCCGGCCATATTCCGGCCTGTTGTTGAGGTTGCCGATCGCAGCTGCGCCATTATTCCCCTTCGTATCGTGTGTTGTGGTGGCGGGCGGTGCCGCCGTGATCTTTAGTCTAGCTGTGTCCACGTAGTGAGAATTGCTTTCTCACTTTGCGGACGTGGTTGCGGTGGTAGGAACGACGACGATGGTCCCATCCCGCAGCGTCTCCACTCGGATCGGCCATTCGTACACCCGGGTGAGTAGCTCAGAGGTGAGTACCTGGCGCGGGGTGCCGGCCGCTTCCACCCGGCCGTGGCGCAAGAGGACCACGTCATCGCAGAGCGCGCCGGCCAGTTGAATATCGTGCAGCACGGCGACGACGGTGTGCCCGCCGGCCGCCAGGCGCCGGCACAGCTCGAGGAGGCGCTGCTGGTGGGAAATATCGAGGGCGGCGGTCGGCTCATCGAGGAGCACCACCCCGGCGCGCTGGGCGAGCACCCGCGCGAAGGTCACGCGGGCCTGTTCGCCGCCCGAGAGGCGGGTGACATCGCGGTCCTGGAGGTGGGTGACGTCGGCGGCGCGCAGGGCGGCGTCGATAATGGCGGCATCCGCGGCCCTGCCGTTGCCGGCCCCGTTCTGGGTGTTGGCGCTTGCGCCTGCCGCCCCGTTCCCACGCCCGGCACCGTTGCCCCGTGCTGCGCCGCCGCCTCGCCCGGCCCCGTTCCCGGATCCGAGGCCCATGGCCACCAGGTCGCGCACCAGGTAGGCGAAGGGGAAGGTGGAGTTTTGCGGCATGACGGCGCGCAGGCGCGCCAGCTCCCGCCAGGAAAGGGAGGTGACGGAGGTGGCGCCGATGCGCACGTTCCCGGAGGTGGGGCTGAGGTCGCCGGCCAGCAGGGAAAGCAGGGTGGATTTTCCGGTGCCATTGGGGCCGAGCACCCCGAGGACGCGCCCGGGGCGTGCGGTGATGCTGACGTCGTGGAGAACCCGGTGGGTGCCGTAGGCGAAATTGAGGTGCTCGGCGCGAAGCGCCCCGGCCGGCCCGCCCACCGCGGAGAAGAGATCAACCACGGGCACCTCGCAGGTTCTTGCGCAGCAGGATGAAGAAGGTGGGGCCGCCCACCAGCGCCGTGAAGATTCCGATGGGGAGTTCCGCGAAGGGCACGAGGGTGCGGGCCGCGAGGTCGGCGTAGGTGAGGAGCACCGCCCCGCCCAGGAGCGCGGCGGGGATGAGCATCCGATTCATGGGGCCCATGAGAAGGCGCAGCACGTGCGGAACAATGAGGCCCACGAAGCCGATCACGCCGGCGAAGCACACGGCGGCGGCGGTGAGGATGGCGGTGAGCACGATGGCGGCGGCGCGCAGGGCGGCGACGTTCACGCCCACGTGTCCGGCTTCGCGCTCCCCCAGGCTGAGCAGGTCGAGGCGGCCGGCCAGCGCGAGGGCGCCAAGGATGCCGATGCCAACCACCGCGCCCACCACGGCGACCTGGAACCAGGAGGCCCCGGCCAGCGATCCCATCTGCCAGAACACGATTTGTTCGCGGGCATTGGTATCGGCCAGGTAGGTGGCGATGGAGGTGAGGGCGGAGGCCACCGCGGTCACGGCGATGCCGGTAAGCACCAGGGTGAGAGTTTCGGCGCGTCCGTGCGAGCGCGCCAGCAGGTAGACGGTGGCGGAGGTGACAAGCCCGGCGGCGAAGGCCCCCAGCGGTACCGAGAACCCGCCCAGGGCTCCGGGAACAAAGACCATGGTGAGGGCGGCTCCGAAAGCGCATCCGGAGGACACCCCGATAATTCCCGGTTCGGCCAGCGGATTGGAGAAAACCGCCTGCATGACGGCGCCGGCCACCGCGAGCGCCCCGCCCACCAGGACACCTAAGCAGATGCGGGGGAAGCGAATATTCCAGAGCGCCGCCATGACGAGGGGGTCTTCCGGGGGCGCAGCCAGCCCGAAGCGGGCGGCAACGGCCCGCGCTACATCCCCCACGGTGACGGGGAATTGGCCCAGGTGTGCGGAGAGGAGCATGCCCAGAGCGAGGAGTACGGTGAGGATGAGGAAAGTCCAGAAGCGCCGGTGGCGGCGTGCTTTTATGCCGGCGGGCAGGGTCGGCGCCGTTGGCGCGCCGGGCACCGCGGGGAGCGCGGTGGCCGCGTGCCCCTGGTTGCCGCGCTGTCCACTCATCCTGTCTATCTTGCCTTAATGTTGTACGGAGCGCTAATGGCGCGGCGCAGTACCGTTCTCCCGCACCGCTTCCCGCACCCGCGCTTCGGTGACTTCAGCGGGAGGGCCGGCCAGCACCAGGCGCCCACCGGAGAGCACCGCCACAGTATCGGCTTCGCGCACCGCATCAAGACGATGGCTCACTTCAATAAGGGTGGCTTCGGGCAGGGCGGCACGCAGATTGGCGCGGATGCGCACTTCAAGTTCGCTATTGAGGGCCGCGGCGAATTCATCAAGGATGAGGACGGCCGGGTGCATAAGCACGGCGCGGGCCAGGCACAGGCGCTGCACCTGCCCGCCCGAGAGCGCATATCCGGTGGGCCGCCCGTGCGAGGTACCGCCTCCCACCCGGGTATTCAATCCTTCCGGCATGGCCCGCACATCGCTATCTAGCCCGGCTACGGCTAGGGCGCGCCACAGCTCAGTTTCGGTGGCCTTCGGTACTCCGAGCCGCAGGTTATCGGCGATGGTCCCGGCCACGATCTGGCTCTTTTGGGACACCCCCACCACGCAGGCGTGTAGCGAAGAGACGTTGAGGTCCGTGGTGGGAATCCCGCCGATGCGCACCGTCCCGGACGTCGGATCATCGTAGCGTTCCAGCAGATGCACCAGGGTGGATTTACCCGAGCCGGAACGCCCGGCCAGCACCGTGTGGGAGCCGGCGGGAATGCGCAGGCTCACCCCGCGCAGCACTTCACGCTCGCGTTCCGGGTAGGTGTAGTGGACGTTGTCGAATTCCACGGAGAGCCCGCGTTCGGGCATGAGGATCCCGGGGCCGTCCGGGCACGGCTGGGGCGCGTGCGCGAGGGCATAAATGCGCCGCGCGGCCGCCAGCGACGCATCGAGGGACGACGCCGCATCTTCGAGAGCCTGGGGCCCTTCCCATACCCGCAACGCCGCCACCGCGCCGGCCGCCGCGAGCGGCAGCGAGATACTCGGATCGCTCACTCCCACCGCGATAATCCACGCCGCGCTCATCCCGGCGGCAATAATATTCGCCCCGCGACGCAGCCCGGCCACCCAGGCCGGGAAAGATCCACCGGTGGCGACTTTCGCCCCCAGGGCCGCTGTTTCTTCCACCCGGTCGACGGTGCGGCCGAAGACGAGCACATCTTCGAGGCCGTAGAGCGAATCGGTTACGTGCGCGGCCAGATCGGCGCGGGCGGCGAGTTGCGCCGTCGTCGCATCAATTGCACGCCGGGTACCCGCGTACGGAATCACGGCGAGGGCGAGCGCCGCGGCCACGGCCGGCAGCGCCATCGCGTTCCACCCGAGCAGCGCGCCGCCCACCAGCAGCGCGGCGGGGGTGAGCACGTAGGCGCAGACCACCGGGGCCACCGTATGGGCGTAGACCACTTCGATGCGGTCAATATCGCGGGTGAGGGAGGCGACGATATCCCCCGAACGCGAGCGCGCCATAATCCCGGGGGCCTTGGGCCACAGGCTGGCAAAAACGCGGGTGCGCAGCAGCTCGAGGGCCCGGAAAGCCACGTAGTGCCCGGTGAATTGTTCGAGGTAGCGCAGGGCGGCTTTGAGGAGCGCGAGGAGGGCCACAGCCCAGAGGAAGCCCGCTCCCCCGCCGCTGCTCACGGCCGCCACCATCCCGTAGGTCGCCACCGCGAACAGCCCAATATCGGCCACCTGACCGGCGGCCCGGCATAGGGTGGAGAGGGCGAGCGGGCCGTGCACGGGGCGGGTGAGGGAGAGCAGCCAGCGCAGCACGGTGCGCAGCCCCGGCGCGGCGCCGTCAGCCTCGCGCGCGCCATTCCCGCACCGCACGGCGCCATTGCTCTCACGCGCGGCATTATTACTCGGCGTGGACATCGCTGACCTCCTCGAGAATTCCGTCGCGGACCCGCACCACCCGGTCCGCCAGCGCCGCCAAGGCGGGACGGTGCGTGACCATAACAAGCGTGTACTCGGGGCCCAGCCCCGCCAACGCCGCGCAAATCCGATCTTCGGATTCGAGGTCGACCTGCGCGGTGGGCTCGTCGAGCAGCAGCAGGGTCCGCCCGGCCAAAAACGCCCGCGCCAGGGAGATGCGCTGCGCCTGCCCGCCGGAAATCAAGGCGGAATCCTCCCCGAGGTAGGTATCGAGCCCTTCCGGCATGCGTGCCACGTCCTCGGCGACCTGGGCGCGCCGCAGGGCCTCCCACATCTGCTCCGCGGTAGCATCCGGGCGCGCCAGACGCAGGTTATCTGCGAGGCTTCCGGTAAACATCCACGTTGTTTGGGCGACGACGGCGCTGCGCGCGCGCAACTGCGCCAGGTCACCGCTCTCAGCATCCACGTGGATCGCGCCAATCTGCACGCTCCCGGCTTGCGGGCGCAGGGCTCCGCGCAGCAGCGCGAGCAGGGTGGATTTCCCGGCTCCGCTCACTCCCACAATCGCGAGGCGTTCCCCGCGCGCCACGCGCAGATTCGCCGAGGTTAGCACCTCTTCACGCCCGTAATTCACCGCGGCGTTATTCACGGTGATGAGCGGGGCGGCGCTGGCAGGCGGGGTGGCGCCGTCGCTCTCCGCCGCACCTGAATCCTCAACGATGCTGGGAGCCGCAGCTGCGCCGTCGTGCAATATACGCGGAGAGATGGCGAGGTACCGGGTGATGGCTTTTTGGGCGGCGCGCCCGCCCATCCCGATGTAGAAGAAGCCGGCTACCTGCGAGAGTGGTTCGAGGAGCACCACCGCGAGGAGGGCCACGGCGAGGGCTTGCCACGGAGCGAGTTGCGCGGCGCGGGCGGTGGTGAGCCCGGCGGTCAGGCAGATGAGGAGGAGTCCGACCAGGCCGTCCATCACGATAATGACGATTTGGTTGCCGGCCAGCATCCGCATAATGGCGCGGCGGTTGGCTTCGCCGCGGCGGGCCAGGTCGGCTTCGGTGCGTTCCCCGGCGTTAAAGAGGCGGATGGTGGTCATATTGCGGATGGCGTCGAGGTAGCTATCCACGAGGGTGTCGCGCGCGCGGCGCGATTCGGTGGAGGCACGGCGGAAGAACCGGAAGAAGAGGCCGATGCCGGCGGGGATAAGCGGGAGGGCGGCCATCACGCCGAAGCCGATCACCGGGTCGATGGCGATGCCGATAAAGGCGAGGGTGAGGAACGGGGCGAGCAGCGCGCCGATGGTGGTGCCCACGTAGCCCTGCCGGTAGTTGGTGATGCGTTCGACGCTATCGGTGAGGAGCGGGAGGAGCCGCCCGGCGGTATAGGGCGTGGGGGTGCCGGTGCGGGCGAGCGTGAAGGTGCGTTCGAGGAGCCGACCGCGTAGCCGGCGTTCCTCCGCGCGGGCCGCCCCGGTGCTGCCCACTCGTTCGGCTACCGCGCAGGCGGCGGCGAGGGCGAAGAAGCCGGCCGCGAGCCAAAGGTGGCCGGTATTCAGCGGTGCCGCGGTGCCACCCGGTACGCCGGCAGCTGGAGCCGAGCTACCGAGCAGCTCCTGACTACCCAAAAACCCCGCGCTGGCGCGGGCCGCCGTCACGTACCCGGCAATAATCGCCGCGATGGTGGCCAGGCGCAGGCAGGCCGCGATGAGTGCGGCGCGGCGCCCGGGTGCGGAAATCGGATCCGCCCCGCGCGGGCCAGGGCGCTGCCGCGAGCTGGGGCCTTGTGCCGACCGGGCGGCATGCCCGGCTGGCGAAGAATGCGGATGTCCCTCGCGCGAGCTGGGGCGCTGGGCCACGGTCATCCTCTCACTGTCCTTTCGTACTTTCCCTTCGTGCTGTGCTACCGCGGGCACACTACCGCTCGCGTTTCCCACGCCGCGTGGCGTGTTCCCTCTACTTGCCGGAGATGTGTTCCCGCCGCTGCCGGCGTGGTGCCGCTACGTGCCGGCAATGCGCTCCCACCGCTGCCGGCATGGTGCCGCTACTGGGCAGTGTAAAGCGCCTGGCCCATCGCGCGAATAAGATCGCCACTTTGCGGACCGAATCCGAGGGAAAGATTATCGGGGATGGCGAGCACGCGCTGTTTCTTACCGGCGTCGGTTTGCGAGATCCCGGGTTGCCCTTCGAGCGCCTCAATCCCGCCGAGCGCGCCCAGCCCATTGGTCATCACGATAATAACTTCCGGGTTGGCAACGAGCAGCGCTTCCTGGCTGGCGGGCCTGGCCTTGGTGACTCCCGCCTCCCCGGCCATATCGCGCCCGCCCACCGCGTCAATCACGTCGCTGGCGCCCGATTCGCTCCCGAGCAGCATAAACAGCCCGGCCTGGGGGCGAATATTGAGGAAGACCATCCGCAGCGGGTCGGCCGGGGCCAGCTGGGCGACGTCGATCCGCGCCTGCGCGATGGATTGGGAAATCTGGGCGGCCAGTTCTTCACCCGCCTGCCCGGCTCCCACGGCGCGGGCGACTTCCGCCGCGCGAGCGGGCGCGTCGTCGAACTTTGTTGCACGCGTCAGCCGCACCACCGGAATACCGGATGCTTCGAGTTGCGCGAGAGCACCTTCGGCCCCGCGGATAGTGCCGTCGGTGAGGATCAGGGTCGGGGCGAGGCGCAGTACTGCCTCAGCGTTCACGCTGTGCCCACTCTCGGTGACCACCGGCACGTCCGCGAGGCTCGGCTCGGTATCGGATACGGTGCGGCCCGCGATGGTGTTGCCCAGCCCGAGGGCGATGAGCGTTTGCGAGATCGCGGCGGACATATCGAGGGTCACCACTCGCGAAGCATCGGTCACGGTCACTTTCGCGCCGCTGGCGTCCGTGATGGTGACGGGAAGGTTGACGGCGGCGGGCTGCGCCGGATGCGGTTCGGGGAGCGGATCGACGGTCACCATTCCGGTGAGGCAGCGTGGATCGGGCACGGCTACCGCGGTGGTGGCGGGCGCGGATGCTTGCGCTTCAGCGGCCGGTGCGGATGCGGCGCCTTCCTTCGGGGAATTCCCTTCGGTTTTCCCGGTGGTTCCGCAGGCGCCCAGGGCGAATGCGAGCACCGCGCACAGCGCTCCCCAACGTTTCATTCTTACCTCCATTTCGCGTGTACCTAAGGTACGACGGCGCAGCTAGCCCCCGCGAGCAACCCGCGTGCATGTCGCTATCCGAAGGCGGCGTGCCGATCATGTATCGGACGGTACCACACCCTTACGACAAGGTTGAGCCCTGGCGACGCATCCGCCCAATTGTCGCTATGTGAGCCGATCCGGCTAGCCGCACATAAACGGGCCCCGCTCACGAAACGGAGCGGGGCCCTTGCCCGGCTAGAAGACGACGTAGCCGGAGCGTCACGAGAATTTAGCGGCGTACCGCCGGGGTATCGATGCCATCTCCATCCCAGTCACCGATGTAAAGGGTGTCAGAAACCCGCCCGTAGGCCAGGACCCGATCAGCATCACCAGGCGTCAGAGAGTTCTTCACGTAGATGGTATTGCCGCGGCGCACCGCGAAAGTATCTACGCCGTCACCATCGAAATCCCCCAGGAGGGTCGTGTCACCGTCCCGCCCGTAGGAGAAGACGCTATCGGCCACACCCGAGGCAATGCTGTTCTTGACGTAGTACATATTGCCGCGGCGTACCGCAAAGGTATCCACGCCGTCACCATCGAAGTCACCGGTGTAGACGGCATCATTGGCACGCCCGTAGTAGATAACTTGGTCGGCAGCCCCGCTGTGCAGCGAGTTGAGGACATGGTAAGCATTCCCGCGGCGTACCGCGAAAGTATCCTTACCGTCCCCGTCGAAATCACCGACGACGATCTCGTCGCTCGCGCGGCCGTAGGAGAAGACGTGATCAGCCTGGCCTCCCTGCACGGAGTTCTTTACGTACAGAATGTTTCCGCGGCGCACCGCAAAGGTATCCACGCCGTCACCATCCCAGTCCCCAACGAGCACCTGGTCACCGGCGCGACCGTAAGAGAACATATGCTCAGCAACCGTGGAAGTCCAGTTATTCGAAACGTAGAACATATTGCCGGTGTTCGGAACGGACGGAGTCGGCTTCGGTGCCGGTGGGGTGACTTCGTGAGCTGTTACCGTTAACGAAGAATCCTCAAATGTGATTCCGTACCCCGCCGCACATTCGGCTTTGACTTTCACGCTTCCTTGGGTGATCGGATATTCACCGGGTTTAGTTTCCGCGGTGTACGTCAGAGCAGGTTGGCCTTCCAGACACGTCGAGAATCCTTCGGGATTGGTCGTGAGCTCCAGGCTAGGCGCCGGGCTCCCCTCCACGACGCTCAATGGCGCAACCGTGACTCCCACCATCATGTTCGGGCGCACGTAGTACACCGCATCATCGCGAAGTGTATCGGCGATACTGAAGAGTTCGTTAGCGTTCTGTCCCATGACCGCTTCTGATCTCAGTGGAAGCGGAACGTCAGCAGATTCGCTCTCTTCCACGATATTAAAGGGAACGTCTTTCTGGAACTTAAAGTTATTTGTCCCCTGCGCAAGTGCTTTCACTTGGCGACCGGTGAGTCTAATGACCGCGGGTGAGCTCGTCGCGAAAACTGAATCAAGCGAGGCAGGAAGGGTGCCCCAGTTTGCAATATCGAGGAACTGCGCGAAGTTATCCATCTCAAACATCTGGTTGATATCGGTTACTTTACCCATATTCCATTTTGAGACATCGGGATTCGCGGAGACAGCAACAGCAAACATGCTATTCATATTTGTAACGTTGCCAGTATCCCAATTGGCGACGTTCGGCTGAGCCACAAAAGCCCATGTGAACATCCTGCTCATGTCTGTAACATTCCCGGTATGCCATTTCGAGACATCGGGATTCGCCTTTGTGGCATTAGCAAACATGGAGCTCATATTCGTGACATTGCTGGTATCCCAGTCGGCAACGTTTGGATTAGCTGAGCTTGCGTCCTCGAACATACTTGCCATTGTGGTGACGTTGCCGGTCTTCCACTTCGACGTATCGGGGTTTGCCATAGAAGCACTCGCGAACATCGAGCTCATATTCGTGACATTGCTGGTATCCCAGCTGGCTACATTCGGGTTGGCCGACTTCGCGCCCTTGAACATACTTGCCATTGTGGTGACGTTCCCGGTATCCCAGTTCGAAACGTCTGGGTTCGCTTGCTTGGCATGAGCAAACATGGAGTCCATGTCTGTCACCTTGCTGGTGTCCCAATTCGCAACGTTCGGGTTAGCCGATTCTGCACTCCAAAACATATTTGCCATTGTGGTGACGTTGCCGGTCTTCCACGCCGTCACATCAGGGTTGGCACGTGTGGCTTGGTAGAACATATCACTCATATTTGTCACATTCGAGGTGTCCCAGCCGGTTACGACTGGATTCGCCGAGGTGGCATCTCGGAACATAGAGTGCATGTCGGTGACTTTTCCGGTGTTCCACCTAGAGACATCCGGATCGGCGCTCGTTGCATGGAGGAACATGCTGTTCATATCGGTAACGTTTCGAGTATCCCAATTGGCCACGTTGGGATTCGCCTTTGCAGCACCGTTGAACATTGCCATCATCGTTGTAGCCTTGCTGGTATCAATGCCCTTCTCTGGGAATTGGATATCAGCAGCGGCGCATTGACTAAACAAAATGCTTGAATACTGCGGGAATGAGATTGTCTTATCCGCGTCCGGCTTGAAAATAATCCGGTTCGCCGGTGCAGTATTATTCTCGCAATGTGGCTTTTTAATCGTTAGCCATTGTTCGCGGTCGAGTTCACCATAACCCGAGACGGTCAGAGTTCCAGAAAGAGCATCCCACGTTGCGGTGAGATGCTCGCCTGCAGGCGCAGAATAATCGGAGCTTCCGTCAGCACCATTCGGACCTATTTCCGACGCGAAGCTAGCGGAAGCAAGACCCCCCCCCCGCACATGACGGCGAGCGTAGCTGTGACAGCCGCTGCGCGTTTTCTAATATTCAACACGGCGTAGCCTTCCTGTGATCAAGCTCCTTGCTTGAGCACAATATCGGTCGCCACGCCTAGTTCCCATTTGCGTGGCGCAACCAACGAAAGTCACAACTACGTGACTTCCTTGAACTACTTTAAATCAAAGTAGTTCACCGCGTCTAGATTATGCAAAAACCTATTCGTCGGGCTATAGGACAAAATGTGTTGGTTACGATACCGTAGATATCCCTAGATTTAGCCCGCCGCGCAGGCCCCGACCCGAGTCGTACTCCCGTGCGTACGCCGTTTCCTGCGCCCCGCACCGTTCGCATATGCAGCGGATTGGCCCTCGCCAGGGTCCACCGTTAAGCGTGCGAATCCGTTGCTTTGCGGGTCATACGGCGGCGGACGCCCTCCCCGCGTACCCTGGGTGCGTGGGGGCGGCCAAACGCTTGTATACGCGGACGACGGCGCGCTTTGCGTACGCGCAGGGCTTGGGAGAGTGCTGAGCGGGAAAATGGGTGGAAAGCAGATCTTCAATCCGGGCTTTTCCGCGTCAGAATGCGGGAAAGTCTGGGTTAAACCAACACGTTTTGTCCATCCAAAAACTCGAGTCAAACCGAGTTTGAACCCGACTTTAGCCTGCTAGCAAGCCGAAAAGTCCCGATAAAACCAACACCAAGTGTCCTATAGGCCTATTCACTGTGGCCTTGTGGGTTAAACACGTGTGTGGGGTGCCAGCCCCAACAGGACTAACACCCCACACAATACAAAAGCATGGCGGCAGTGACCTACTCTCCCA
>NZ_JBOZCC010000015.1:0-37947 GCF_051265055.1 Actinotignum saccati | reverse complement strand
AAGATCAACGACCCCGAAATCACCGGTGTTGTTGATGTCAATAAGCTGACCGATCCCGAACGCGAACAGGTCAAGAAAGCCGTCGAGAAGAAGAATCCGAAGCTCCCCGAAGGCACCACGATCACCGTCTCCGAAAACGGCACGGTCACCGTAACCTTCCCGGACCAGTCGACGGCCACGATCACTCCGGAGAAGACGGTTCGCAAGCTCAAGGACAACGAGAAGATCACCCTCAAGGATCCCGAGCTCACTGGAGTTGTTGACCTGACCAACCTCACCCCTGAGGAACAGGACCAGGTGAAGGATAAGGTCAAGAAGGCCAACCCCGACCTGCCCGAGAACACTCAGGTGACTGTGGGTAAGGACGGGACCGTCACGGTCACGTTCCCGGATGGCTCCGAGACCCAGATCCCGGCCGACAAGACTGTCCGCAAGCTCAAGGACAACGAAAAGATCACTCTCAAGGATCCCGAGCTCACCGGAGTTGTTGACCTGACCAACCTCACCCCTGAAGAGCAAGACCAGGTGAAGGACAAGGTCAAGAAAGCCAACCCGGATCTGCCCGAAAACACTCAGGTCACCGTGGGCAAGGATGGCACCGTCACCGTCACCTTCCCCGACGGCTCCGAGACCCAGATCCCGGCTGAGAAGACCGTCAAACTGCTCACCCCGGCCGATAACGGCAATGCTGACAAGGGC
This sequence comes from Actinotignum saccati, assembly GCF_051265055.1. Classification (NCBI taxonomy): domain Bacteria; kingdom Bacillati; phylum Actinomycetota; class Actinomycetes; order Actinomycetales; family Actinomycetaceae; genus Actinotignum; species Actinotignum saccati. The sequence goes on along the minus strand of NZ_JBOZCC010000015.1, from coordinate 37,248 downwards.
AATAAGGGTGACAAGCCGGATGCCTCCAAGCCCGCCACCAAGGTCAAGAAGGTCAAGAAGCTACAGCACACCGGTGCTGATGTGACGCTTGGGCTCTTGGCTGCGGCCGCCGCTGTGGCTGCCGGTGGGGCCCTGGCCGCTGGGCGTCGTCGCCGCTAAAAAAGTTTCGGGAACGTGATCACACGATCACGCCGAAACAAAACTAATGCTCCCCGGGATTGGACGAAATATCGACCATCCCGGGGAGCCTTGCATTCACGGGCGCATCCGCACCCGCATCAACAAAAATCCCAACGAGGAGGTTTCGCTACCATGCATATCGTGGCTCGCTACGGATCGCTCGCCAGTTCTTTCATTTTGCTCGCAATGTGCCTCGGTGCCTTGGCTCTCAACCTGACGGACATCTGGCACTTCACGCCCGGGACCGCCGCGCCCGCCGTTTTTGTGGCTGCCACGGTGTTGGTGGCCGCCGCTGGCACCGGCTGCACGCACCGCCTTGCCGGCTGGACTCGGGCGAGCATCGTCTACGCATTATGCGCGGCGGTGCTCTGCGTCGGCCTCGTTTCGCTATGGCGGGCGAGCGGCCCCGAAACATTCAACCTCGTCGGTGCCGCAGCGTGGATAGGCGGATCCCTGGGAATATGCGCCGCCGCGCTCCGTGCCTGCCGCTCCGCTCGGCCAGGGACCTCCGCACCGCAGGTGTAATACCACCTTGCCTCACAGAAGTTCGTCAGCATATACTGACGGAGTGAAGGTGAAGTCTCAGCAAAGCGCGCGAACGCCTGCGGATAATTCCGCAGCCGCTCCTCCTGCCGATCCCGCGGTGATCGCAGAGAAGCTGCGCGCCGCCCACGCCATGCGCGTGGAGGCTGATCGCATCACGAAGTATTACGTCGAGGAAGCGGTGCGCGCGGGCATGTCCTGGAGCGATATTGGCCGTTGCCTGGAGGTAACCAAGCAATCAGCCCATCGCAAATACGCGGCGGGGCTGCCGCGCGACCTAAGGAACCCGTCATGAAAATGCCTGCCGCCGCTGCCCTGCAGCTCATCCAGAATTCCGCTTTCGAAGCGCGCCGCGCCTGGCGTGAAGAGATCAGCCTCGTTGATGTCTTCCTCGCTGTGCTCGCATGCGGGGGCAGCGCCAGCCGCGTCTGCGCCCGCGCTGGCCTCACGCTGCGAGTTGCGCGCGAGCACGCTAACCAGCTCCACACGGAACGCCTCGAAGAATTTGGGTTACCGCCCGTGCCCCTGCGTGAACGCACCCTCATTGAGATTTTCGACGACGACGCCGAGCTTTCCACACCTGCAGACCTGCAGAAATTCCTCAGCGGGAAATTCCCGGGCAATGATTATCACTGCGGCGTAGCTATGCGTTTGCTTCGCGATGAGGCTTCGTGCCGCGCGATTGTGGAACGCGCCGGAATTGATCTTGAGCAGCTCATCGCTACGCTTGAGACAGCCGAACCCCTCACCCAGCCCCGCCGGATCAAGCACACCGCGCGGCTACGGATCTACCTGCCAACCAGCGCCAGCAAAATTCGTGAATACGCGGCATCCCCGGAATTCGCCGCCTCAAATTTCGCCGATGGTTCCTCAACAGGAGCTCGCTGGAGACTTCGTTACGCAGGATCAGAAGGCCAGCCCACGGTATGGGAGCTTTCCGAACCGCACGATTTGTCCAAACGGCACGATTTGTCCGGGCCGCGCAAAGCTTCCGGAAAACACTCCCGCCGCTTGGCTGTGCTTGCGGAAGACGATCCGGAAGCCATATCAAGTGCTACCGGCGAGGGCTGCTTCGTCACCTTCACCGCGAGTCTTGGCAAATCTGGCCTGTTTGCCCGGCTTCTCTTCCGGGTTTTTATTGGCACGCTAGGTCTCGCGCACCAGGCGAATTACCTGGCAGATCGAGTGGCACGCTCCGAGTAGCGCGCCAATGAGAATGATTGCGTTAGTGCCAGGGTCCTATCCGGATGGGCACTGTAATATCGCCGTCGAACCACGTCTCCTCGCCTCTCCGAGCGGGTACGGGGATCACTTCACCATTGGGGCTCAGTTGGAGCCCCAAGAGCTGCTGCTCGCCAGCATCCCCGGAATTACTTACCCGCCACTCAATCTCCATCGTGGCGCTGTCCCCCGGAGGAAGCTCAACTCCACGTTCATAGGCGCTGGAATCCGCGCCAGTGATTTCCGTGGTTCTGAGCTCGGTGGTCGTGAGCTCGGTGCCGGGAAGGCTATCGCTCTGACCTTCCGCATCGGAGAGCCACACCCCGGTCATGCCCCGCACCGAGCACGCGGTCGCGCCGCGATTGGTGAGTGTGATTCGCACCTGCCGCGCACCAAGAGCACCATCCACCGAGCTCCGGCTCGCCTCCACCTGCGCGGACGTACACGGTTCCGAAACTGCGCTCGGGCGCGGATCTCGTGTAGGCCTGGACGGCACTCCAGAAATAGGCGAAGGTTCCGGCGTGGGTGAAACCTCCCCCGTCGGCGTAGTTTGCGGTACGGGCGCCCCAGAAGAATCCCGGGAATTTTCCACTTCTCGCGGGAACGTTACCGACTCGCCCTTCACATAGGTGCGATCCGCCGGCGAAGGAAGCAGCCACCAGCCTAAGGCGGAAAGCACCACCGCCGCGGCGGTGACGCCCAGGCTAAGTTTCAGGAGGAAACCCGGTGATCCGCCAGCAGGTCCGCCAGCATGTTCAGCGGCCGCGCCAACTTCTGTTCGGCAGTTTTCCCGCGCAAAAACAAGACCACCCAACATCACCCCATAAGAAACGATAACCACCATGATCAAGCCCAGAGGCCCCGCGGTGATCAGGCTAGGAGCCATCAGCACGCCCGCGCCAGCCCCGGCCACAGCCACCGCCCCGCCGTTCATCCACGCCGCACGGCAAGCACCTGTTCCCACCGCGATGGTAAGGGAAAAGAGCATTCCCGTTCCGAACCCGAGCAGACCTACCCCGGCCACGGCTACCTCAGGCACACCACCGAAGAGCGCGGCCACGCTTCCGAGGATCGCTATCGCGACCACCGCGAGCGCGCCGAGCACTTCCACCGCTATCGCCAGGTAACGTGTCTGCTTGCGCGGACCGCGAGTGCCGCCAAATTTGCTCGAGGTGCGCGGTAGCGAACGCCCCAGAGCAATCCAAGCACCTATCCCCACCGCGATCCCGGCCAGGATAATAAGCAAATAATCCCAAGGAAAAGGAGCCACCCGGCACTGCCGTGTCGCATTCCAGCTACACCAGGCGGCATCTCCGTACGAGTTCAGCATCAGGGACTGACGCACAGTCCACACAATAACCACCCAGGAAAGCACCAGAACGCCAGCCGCGCCGAGCCCGCGGGCTCGCCATAGCGGCCGCTCAGGAGCGGGGAGCTGCGAGGGTGCAGACGCGTCGTCAGTCATGCCGCGATTCTAGTGCGCGGCGTCGTACCACCATAGGGGTACGACGACGCAACTACCGGCAGCGCGCGAGGAAATTCTTCATGATCGTGCGCCCGCAGGGGGTGAGGATCGATTCGGGATGGAATTGCACCCCGAAGACGGGGAAGCGGCGGTGCTCCACAGCCATGACCTCCCCATCCCCCACGCAGCGCGAGGTCACGGCCAGATCATCGCCGAGGGTATCGTCGCGGACCGCGAGGGAATGGTAGCGGGCCACCATTTCCTCATCCTCGCACCCCGCGAAGAGGGTGCTGGAGGTATCCATGCGGGCCGGGCGGGCGATGCCGTGCACCACCTCCGCCGCGTAGGTCACGGTAGCGCCGAAGGCCTCGCAAATTGCCTGGTGGCCCAGGCACACACCGAGGATGGGGTATTTTCCGGCCAGCTGCTCCACCAGCGGCATGGATACGCCGGCGTCGCGGGGGAAGCCCGGGCCCGGGGAAATAATAATTCCATCCGGTGCCAGCGCATCAATCTCCGCCACGCTCAGGGCATCATTACGAACTACCTTGACATCCGGGCGGAAAGTTCCGACCAGCTGCACCAGGTTGTAGGTGAAAGAATCGTAGTTATCAATGATGAGGATCATGAGCATTCCTCCAGCTGGGCGGCGTCGTGCAAAGCTTCCAGGACGGCCGCGGCCTTATTTAGGGTTTCTTGGTATTCGGTGGCGGCAACGGAATCTTGGACGATACCCGCGCCGCTGCGCGCGTAGACTGTGTTCCCGATCTTGTAGGCGATGCGGATACCGATGCAGGTATCGAGGTTCCCGGAAAAATCGAGGTAGCCGATGGCCCCGCCATAAATACCACGTTTATTGCCTTCGAGGTCGTTAATGAGCTGGCAGGCGCGAATCTTCGGCGCCCCGCTCAAGGTACCCGCGGGCAGAATCGAAGCAACGGCATCCAGGGCATCGCACTCGGGGCGAATTTTCCCGCTCACCGTGGAACCAATATGCATAACGTGGGAGAAACGCACCACGTCATGGAAACGATCCACGTTCACGGTGCCGAATTGCGCCAGGCGGCCAATATCATTACGCCCCAAATCCACGAGCATATTATGTTCGGCCAGCTCCTTCGGGTCGGCCAGCAGTTCTTCTTCCAGGCGAGCATCCTCCGCGGGCGTGGCCCCGCGCGGCCGAGTACCGGCCAGCGGGAAGGTGAAGAGGGTGCCATCTTCCAATTTCACCAGGGTTTCCGGGGACGCCCCCGCCACTTCAATATTATGCCCGCTGAAATAGAACATATACGGGGAAGGATTAATAGTACGTAACACCCGATAAGTATCAATAAGGGAGCCGGTGAATTCCGCGCGCAAACAATTAGAGAGCACGATCTGGAAAATATCACCCTCGTGAATATAGTGCTTGGCGCGCTCCACCATCGCCACGAATTCCGCCTTATTGAGAACCGGGGTAATTGGCCCGGTCAGGCGCCCGGCAGTATCCGCCACCGGCTCCCCGTGCAGCAGCAACTGGGCCAGTTCGCGTAATTCTTCCGTGGCACGCGGGTATTCTTCCTCGAGGTTATCGAGCCCAACCACCTTGATTAATATGGTTTTTTGACGGAAGTTATCGAAGGCAATAACGGTGTCGAAAAGCATAAGATCGACATCATTAAAACCCTCCTCGTTCGGAGCGTCGAGGCGCAGGGTCGGTTCGGCATATTTCACGTAGTCATAGGAAAAATATCCCACCAGACCGCCGGCGAAAGGCGGCATCCCCGGGATTTTCGGGCTGCGGTAACGGGCGAGCACCTCGCGGATCGCATCCGAAGGGGACTCATAGTCAGCCGGCTGGTCATTAATCCGAACCTGCCCGTCCACGGCGGTAATTTCGAGTTTCGGATCGTAACCGAGGAACGTGTAACGCCCCCAGGTCTGATCCTGGCCGGCCGATTCGAGCATATAGACATGATCGGAAACGTTTTTGAGGATTTTCAGAGCGGTGACGGGCGTGAGGGAATCGGAAAGAATTTCGGTGGCAACGGGCGCGGCACGATACTCGGTCGCGGTACGGTACTCAGCCGCGGAGTGATGCTCGGGCGCAACGCGGTGCTCGGTTCTGAGGGCGCTCAGCTCAGCGAGGGCAGGGTAAAACTGCATAATTATCCTTTGTGATAACAGTGCGAGGGTCTTGATTATGGGGTGACGTTGATCCCTGGGGGCACGGCCCGCTTAGAAAGCACGCGCGTGCGGGGAAGAAAAATTAGGCGCGCCATCGACGCCAGCCGGCGCCCAGCGCCGCAAGCTTTGCACAACCCGTATCCATACCCGTCACTTTAGCAGGCCGAATAGTTCGGCGCGCTGCGTTCCACTTTCCGGATCCCGCGGCTCCAAATGCAGCTCATTATCGGCCACCTCGTTAATGAATTCCGGATCGTGGCTGATCACCAGGACCGTGGCTCCGCGCGCTGCAAGCGCGCGGATGTGAGTGGAGATGGAGCGGAGGTGCCGATAATCCACCCCGGAGGTCGGTTCGTCAAAGACATAAAAGTCGGCGTGTGCCACCGTTGCATTGGCGACGACGAGGCGCTGCTTCTGCCCGCCCGATAGAGTAGCCGGATGCCGGTTCGCCACCTCGCCTAGCCCGAGGTCCGCCAAGACCTGCTCGATCCGTTCCGCGCTCACCCCGGAATTCCCCAGCGCCACTTCCCCGCGCACGGTTTCCGCAAAAAGCTGGCGGGTGACATCCTGCATCACCAAACTGGAGTGGCGCAGCCGCTCGCGCCCCCGGCACGCTTTCCCGCCGAAAGCAATCCGCGCACCAGATTCCGGGTGCGCCAGCCCGATGAGTACCCGAGCCAGGGTGGTTTTCCCAGCCCCGTTGGGCCCCGTCAGCGCGGTGACCTGCCCGGCCGGGAGCTCCACCCGCTCCAGATTGAGCACCTCGTGGGGCCCGTAGGCAAAGCGCACCGACTCGGCCACCACGCCCGGGGTGGTGGGCGCGCTGGCAGAGGTGCCGGCGTCGTCGCCCTTATGTGCGGTGGCGGGTACGCGCGCCGCACGTTCGGGTACCCGCAAGGTTCGCAGGCCCAGGCCGATGCGTTCGCTTTCATCCATCGCGAAGAAATCCGCGGCGGCGTAGCGCCCGGTGATGTGCCCGCCGTGCATCACGACGACGCGATCCGCTACGCCACGCAGCGGGTAGAGGCGGTGTTCGGCGATAATCGTGGTCCAGCCGCGGGCTTTGAGGGCGCGTACGACCTGCGCGAAATGCCCGACCATCTCGGGGCTGAGGTTGGAGGTTGGTTCGTCGAAAAGGAGGATGCGGTGCGGGCCGACCAGCGCGGCGGCGCTCGCCACCAATTGCAATTCGCCCCCGGAAAGCTGGGCGAGGCGGCGCGGGAGGAAACGCTCGATATTCCAGGTGGTGGCGGCGTGGGCGATGCGTTCGGCGATAACCTCGGGGGCGTCCCCGGCGTTTTCGCCGGCGAAGGCGAGTTCCTCGAGAACTTTCGCGGTGAAGAATTGCGCGCGCGGGTTTTGGAAAACGGTGCCGGCAGCGCGCCCGAGTTCCTGAATCGGGGTGGCGGTGGTGCTGTGCCCTGCCAAGCGGACCTTGCCGTGCAGCTCGCCGGGGTAGAGCTCGGGGATAAGGCCGTTGAGGAGTTTGAGGATCGTGGATTTCCCGGAGCCAGACGGCCCGGTGATGAGGGTGCACGAGCCGGCCGGGAAGTCGAGGTCGATATCGTGCACGCCGCACTCGGTAGCGGGTAGCTCGGGATCGCTCTGGTAGGTGAAGGTCACGCCGCGCAGGTAGGTGGCGGAATCTGCGGTTGCGGAAGCAGACGTTGCGGCGCCCGCCGCTTCGGGAGCCGCGGTGCCCTGGGCTTCGGTGGCTTGCTGATCGGGCGCGCTCATCGCACTCCTCCCGGGGTGAAGCTGATATTGGCGAGGTAGTAGCGCGCCACAATGAGGGCCGCGATGACGGCGAGCCACAGCGCATCCACCCAGGAGAAACGCAGGCGATGCAGCGAGGTGGGGCGAGTGCGCGAGCCGAGGCCGCGCAGGGTTCCCGCGGCTGTCATGTCATCGGCAATGCGAGCGCAGGAGGACAGCAGTGGGACCAGGATAAATTCCAGGTAGCGCAGCGGGTGCAACACTGCGCTCCAGCCCATGGCCAGGCCTCGCAGCGCCATTGCCTCGCGCACCGCCCGGTATTCGGAAACCACAATAGGCAAGAAACGCAGCAGCACGGTGACCGGCGCGGTGACCGCCACCGGGATACGCAAGGCACGCAGCGCGGCCACCAGCTCGCCGGGCACCAGCACCGTGAGGGCGTACCCGGCCAGGGCAGCCGCCGCGCATAATTTGAACATCCAGAACCCGAAGGCCACGAAAAAGGCACCCAAGGCGGAGGCCCCGGTGAGGCTCGGGAGGAAAATAAGGAACATCCAGAAGGATTCCACCACGATGATGCCGAGGGCCAGTTTCACTCGCCCGTTACTCACGAGCGCGAGCGCGGCCACCAGCACCACGATGACCGCGAGCAGGAAACTGCCGCGCGTCATGACCAGCGCATTGCCCACCAGCACCAGGAGGAGGACGGTGCGTGGGTCCGGGCGCCAGCGCCGGCGCTGATCCAGACTCAGAATTGCGCCGGCATCAAGTACCGCGGGCACCTCGGAGCCAGGATTAGCGGGCACGCCACTGCCGGGCGTAGCGGGCACGCTGGTAAGCAAAGCGAGCGGGCGGCGAGCACGCGGGCCCGCGGCGTCGTCGTTAAAAATTGTGGAATCCACCGGAACCTCGCGGCTAGCGTGCGATACCGGACGTGCGGAAATGGCGGCGCAGCACCGAATCACCGAAGAAACCGCCGATGATTCCGAGCACGAACACGGCCACACCCCAGATGGCAATCATGGTCGGGGAGAGGAACCAGCGCAGGCCGTCGGCGTACTCGGTGCCCATGGAGCCCGCGATGTACTGGTAGTAGCCTTCCGCGTCGGTGAGGACCGGGAACCACGGGGCGACGTACCACAGCGACATCAGCGCATAGCCGAGGATCTTGAGGTAGCGCTTGCCGCGGGTGAAGAGGTAATCGCCCAGCAGCCCCAGGCCGAAGGTGAGCAGCACGGTCACCCACGGATGGCCGGTGAGCACCATAAGTGCGCCCACGAGCAGCGCCATCAGCCCGAGGGTGCCGAATTTCGGGGCGCGTGCTTTGAAGAGGAAAACGACGACGCCGTTGGCGATAATCCCCAGCGCGTAGCCCACGAACATCATCGCCGGATTAATGACACCCAGCATGCCGAAGCCGAAAAGCACAACGAAGTAGATGGCGGTAAATACGCCAATGTTAATAAAGTCTTTAGTTTTCACGGTGAGTCACTCCTGAACGAAGTAGTGAAGACGAATCAGGGGCTGATTAGGGCACCCTAACTTGAACTTTCGGGGATTAACTGTAGCGCGATCTGAGCGTGCGTCAATAGGACGTGTGAAATACGGGTGAAATGCGGGGGTGGCGGGGTGGATTCACGGCCATTGCGGAAGCTTGCGCAGGGTGCCACGCGAGGCGGAAATGTGCCAAGCCGCGAAGCGCGCCACAGGGCCTGCGCAAGCGTCGCGAAACGAGTAGCCTAAATCTGTATTGAGTTTCAACCGCTCGCGCCAATGGTGGCGTTGCGCCACAATCGCACCGAAGGAGGAACCTGTGACCAGAAAAATCTCCGGCGCCCTCATCGCTCTTATTTTTGGCCTGCTCGCGGCCATCGCGCCCTTGCCAACCGCACTCGGGGAGCCAAATCCACCAGGCGAATCCACTCCATCCACGTGGGACGAGCTCATCACCACCGCTTCCCAATCGGGTGATATGAGCGCGACTCTTTCCCATAAGTTGACCCTCAGCGCAGACTCGCCGGCGCTGCGAGTTCCGGCCGGAACCCAGCTCACCCTCACCGGCAGCGGGGAAATCACCGGCGCGGATGTGCCCGCGATCCAGGTGGACAAGGGTGGTTCTCTCACCCTGGCCGGTCCATCATTCACCCGCACCCAATTCGTGGTGGAGGGCACGCTCACGGTGAGTGCCGGCTCGATTCACGATACCGCCCTGACCGGCCCGGTTATTTTCGTCAAGGGCGGGGACCTGAATATTAGCGGCACCGCTGATTTCTCGCGTAATTCCAGTGCGCCGCAAGGTGGCACGCTCGGGCCGAGCGGCGTCGTCGCCAATAAATATGCGCCGATTACCGCCTATGGCGGAACCATCACCGTAAGTGGCGGCACCCTCACCGAGAACGCCGGCCTGCAACTCGGCGGAGCTATCGGGGTATGGGGCAGCCCGGAGCAACCCGCAAAACTCGTGATCAGCGGGGGCACGCTCAGCAAAAACACGGTGAGCCACCCCGAGTTCAACGGTCTCGGTGGAGCGGTCTTCACCGAAGGTGCCACCGTGGAGCTCAGTGGCGGCACGCTGAGCGGCAACGTCACAGAAATTGGCGGGGCTATGGCGCTTATGCACTCCCCCTTCACCATGAGCGGCGGCGAAGTCCGCGGGAATTCCAATGGCGCATTCAAGGGCCAGGGAGGCGGTATTCATATCACCGGTGGCGAAGCGAAGTTCACCGGTGGAATCATCACCGGAAATGAGTCCACCATCGCTGGCGGAGGTCTGCATACGTCTCAGGCTACTGTCACTTTGGCCGGGACCTCGTTCACGAATAACATCTCCGGCGAATCCGGTGGTGCGCTCGCCTTCCGGTCGAATAGCCAGGTCACTCTCACGTCCGGGCTTATTAGCGGAAATACGTCCCGCGGCTTCTGGGGCGGTGCCGGAATTTACAATGAGAAAGGCTCCACTCTCACCATCCACAACGCGGTTATCCGCAATAATGAGATCGCGGAGATGCGGCTGGTCGGAGCTGGCAACCGCCCGCCGAGCCCTCAGGGCGGCGGGGTGTGGAACTGCCCCACCGGCAGGACCACCATGAATATCACCCGAGGCGTGGCTATTTTCGATAATTCTGCGCCGAATGCTGGTACCCAGCAGCAATACAAGGGCGCCGGCGATGATTTCTTCAGCGTTGCCAAGCACGAATTCGATAACCCGACGCCCGTTGCGGGCCAGCCGGTTGTGGTGACTGAGCGGATGCTCGGCGGCTCCCCGCGCGCCTGGTTCCAGGATGGCTCCGCCTACGGTATTCACACTAATTGGCCCGCAGAGAAGCAGCTACCGCGTTACCAGGAAGGCGGGGAGAATACCCCGGTTCCTTTCGGTCAGCCCATTAGTGACAATAAGGCTTTCAAGTCGGTGCCGAGCGCGGAGGCGAAAGCTCTGGCCGGGCAGCTGGCGAGCGTTGTTATCGAGAATAATCGCGCCACCGGCATTGGCATTAGCGGCGGCGGCATCGCCAATAACGGCGAGCTGATTTTCGGCGAGGATGACATCTGGACCCTGCGCGTCACGAAGGCGTGGGAGGGCGACGACGCAGCCACCCGCCCCGAGTCCATCACGCTGGACGTGCTGGTCGGCGGGCACAAACTCCAGGAAATCACCCTCACGGCCGCGCAGCAGTGGACGGCTGAGATCCCCAACTTCCCCAACCCGGCCACGCTCATCGACGCGGCCACCGGCAAGCAACTCCCCATCGAATTCCGCGAGCACGGCGCGGAAAACTCCCCGTACACCCTGCGCACCACCGCCACCACGGCGGACGACGGCGCGAAGCTCTACACGGTGGCGCTCGCCAACACCATGTCCACCGAAGTTTCGGTGGCGAAGAAATGGAACGACGACGCCGCGCCTGCCGGGCTGCGCCCTGATAAGGTCACGGTGGAACTCCTGGACGGGGGCCAGCCGGTGGGTCAGAGCCTGGAGCTGAGCGCCGCGAACGGATGGACCGGGGCTTTCACGGATCTGCCGGTGTACCGCGAGGGCCGCAAGGCGGTGTACTCAGTACGCGAAGTGCAGGTTCCCGGCTATACCACCGTGATCAGCGGGGATGCGGCCAGCGGGTACGTCATCACGAATACTCATACACCGCCGCCACCAACGACGGAACCCCCAACTCCGCCGACCACGCCGCCCACTCCGAGCGTGCCTCCTACCACGGAGCCTCCGGTGCCTCCCACAACGCCACCGAGTGTTCCGCCGACGACTCCACCGAGTGTGCCGCCAAGCACTCCGCCCACGGTGCCGCCGAGCGTGCCTCCGGTGACTCCACCGGCCAGCACGCCGCCAAGTACCCCGCCGGCTAATCCGCCGCGGATTGTGCGCACCGGTAGCGACGCTCGTGCCGGAGCGGCCCTCGCGGCCACCGCGCTCGTGGCGGGCCTCGGAATCCTGGCCTGGCGCCGCCTCCGCACGGACCGCTAACCGCGCCCTGCGCCAGCTCACGGGGGTGGTACATCGCACTGCGATGTACCACCCCCGGCGTCGTCGTACCTCTTAATGGGCACTATCCGACTGAGACCCGTTTCACGCCGAAAAAATTTCCCTCCGCCCCGGGAGAGGAATATGCTATTGGCAATTTGAGCCAAAATCAGGCAGGCTCAGGAAAATTCGGAGGCACACTCACTCATGTCCGTGACGGAAACGAAAATCCCGACCGCCACTCAATCGATTGATCACCCCATCGATGGGAATCTCACCATTCCCACCAGCTCCGGAATTCCCGATAATCCCGGCCTTTCCGGTATTCCTGATTCCGCAGGAGTTAACAACCGGCCGGACGAGGATTTCTCATTCGGAGTTGTTCCCACTTCAAGCCGACGTTCCTTTTGGGCCGTCGGCTTTGTTATGCTCGGCTTCACTTTCTTCTCCGCGTCTATGTCCGTCGGAGCGAAGCTCGGCATCGGCCTAGACCTGGGCGGCTTCGTCGCCGCGGTCTCCATCGGCGGTGCGATCCTGGCCACCTTCACCGGGGCGCTGGCCTACGTGGGCGCGAAAACCGGGATGGGCGTGGACGAACTTGCCCGCCACTCCTTCGGCCGCTTCGGTTCCTTCCTCCCCTCCTTCCTTATCGCCTTCACCCAGATGGGCTGGTTTGGCGTGGGCGTGGCCATGTTCGCCATCCCGACCGCGGAAATCCTCAATATCAGCCCCTGGCCGATTGTGCTTATCGCCGGCGGCCTCATGACCGCCTCCGCCTACTACGGCATCAAGGCCATCGAAATCGTGTCCTTCATCTCCGTGCCGCTTATCGCGGGGCTGGGCACCTACTCGATGGTGACCGCCACGGTGGACGGCGGCGGCCTCACCCGCATCTTCGCGAATACCAGCGGCATGCCGGTCATGGTGGGAGTTGGCCTGGTGGTCGGCTCGTTTATCTCGGGCGGCTCGGCCACCCCGAACTTCACCCGCTTCGCCGGCTCCGCGAAATCCGCGGTTATCACCACGGTCATCGCCTTCCTGCTGGGCAATACCCTCATGTTCTCCTTCGGCGCGGTGGGCGGGGCCTTCACCGGCAAGGACGATATTTTCTACGTCATGATCGCCCAGGGCCTGGCCATCCCCGCCCTCATCGTGCTGGGCGCGAATATTTGGACCACGAATAACAACGCCCTCTACACCACCGGCCTGGGCTTCGCGAATATGACGAAGCGCCCCAAGAAGCCGCTGGTCATCATCGCCGGCATCCTCGGCACCCTGTGCGCGCTGTGGCTCTACGACAACTTCGTGGGCTGGCTGAGCTTCCTCAACGCCACCCTGCCCCCGATTGGCACCGTGCTGGTGGCCGACTACTTCGCCAACCGCCGCGCCTACCAGGCCATCGTGGAAGCCGTGGAAACCGGGCAGATCTCCGCCGCGGACACCTCGAATACCTCGGCGACCCGCGCGGTGGCTTGGCCCGCGGTGATCGCGGTGGCGGCCGGGGCGCTGGTGGGCTGGACCATCCCGGTGGGGATTGCCTCGCTCAACGCTATCGTGGCCACGCTGGCCGTGTTCTTCGCTGGCCGCGGCGTCGTCGCAAAAATGAAGTAAGCGCCCGCGCGCCGCACTGTAACGTATCGCACGCACTCGAAAGGAGCACCCGTGAGCACCCAGGTTTTCCGGAATCTGCGCATCGAAAACGCTGAGCACCTCTCCGATATCACCGTGACCGACGGCATCATTACCGCTATCACGCCCGCCGGGCCGATTGCCGGTTCCGCGGCAAGTCCCGCCGGCGCCGGTTCGCGTGCCGCCGGTTCGCCCGCCCCCGTTTCTGGCGCCGCCGTTTCCGGTACGACGGCGCAGCCGAGCCACGCGCCGGGCGCCACCGTCCGTGACTTTGGCGGGCGCCTGGCCCTGCCGCCCATCGTGGAATCCCACGTGCACCTGGACACCACGATGACCGAAGGCGATCCGCACCCCAACGAATCGGGCACCCTCTTCGAGGGCATCGAAATTTGGTCGCAACGCAAAGCGAAGCTCACGGTGGAGGACGTCAAGGAGCGCGCCATGCGGGCGATCCGCCAGCAGGTACGTTTCGGGATCCAGTACATCCGCTCCCACGTGGATGTCAACGACCCGAATCTCACCGCGCTGCGCGCCCTACTCGAACTGCGCGAGGAGCTGCGCGACCGCGTCACCTTGCAACTGGTGGCTTTCCCGCAGGAAGGCATCGAATCCTACCCGCACGGGCGCGAACTGCTGCGCACCGCCGCCGAGCTGGGCGTGGACGCCATCGGCGCCATCCCGCATTACGAATTCACGCGCGAATACTCGGTGAGCTCGCTGAATTACGCGGTGGGACTCGCGCAGGAATTCAACCTCCTCATGGACGTGCATTGCGATGAGATCGACGACGGCGCTTCGCGCGGCCTGGAAACCCTGGCAACTCGGGCCTACGAGGCGGGTATCGGGGAGAAGGTCACGGCCTCGCATACCACGGCGATGCATTCGTATAACAATGCCTATTTCATTCGGCTGCTGCGACTGCTCAAGATGAGCGGAATCAATTTTGTATCCAATCCGATGGTCAATACCCACCTGCAGGGGCGCACGGATACCTATCCGAAGCGCCGCGGGGTGACCCGGGTCAAGGAGCTGACGGAAGCCGGGATCAACGTGTCCTTCGGGCAGGACGATATCGTCGATCCGTGGAATCCGCTGGGCACGGGCTCGCTGCGCGACGTGACGCTCATCGGGCTGTACGTAACCCAGATGATGGGGGCTTCGCAGATCGACAATTCGTATCGCTTCATCACCCATAACGGAGCGCGCACCCTCCACCTGCCCGATTACGGCATCAAGGTGGGTAATCCCGCGAACTTCATCGTGCTGGGGGCGCAGTCCTGGCGGGAGGCCCTCGCTTTCCACGCCCCGGTGCTGGCGTCCTACCGGCGCGGCGAGCTGCTTTTCGAATCGAGTGAGCCGGAGCGCGCCTGGTATTTGTAGGCGGTTGGTTGTGCGCCGCGCGCGGCGCGGGCGCGGCGGGGCGGCGGCGCGAGCCTTTTTCTCCCGGACCCTCGGCCGAGTGACAGGCCGGGGGTTCGGTGAATTTAAGCCGATGGGCAGCCTGCGAGCGACAGCCGCCGACCGTCGACTCACAAAAAGCAACCACAGCTACATTAACTTTTCCAAATCGTGCACTGGCGTTGCTTTCTGTGAGCTCTCGCGTCAAGGCGTTGCATTCTGAAAAGACTCCCTGTCGGGACGTTGCTTTTTGTGCCCATTCGGGTTGGGACGTTGCTTTTTGTTCCCATTCGGGTTGGGACGTTGCTTTCTATTTGCTACCGCGGCAGGGCGTTGCTTTTTGTGATGCCAGCGGTGACACTGATCGCTCTCAATCACGTCGGCTTACAAAGTGGTACTGGAGCTACAGCCAAGACCCGATCTTCTGTCGTGGAGTACCACTCTGTCAGGCCCACTGTTCTCCAGTACCACTTTGTCTCTGCATCGCGGGCCTGGTGGCTAGTCACCACCCGGAGCTGATCTGGCATCTGGCTGCCCGGACCCAATCCAGCGCGATACTGAAAACAAAGTGGGCGTAAGAGCACCGTTTCGGAATGATTTCGCGTCTCTTACGCCCACTACGCGAGATGCGTTGTCTAGAATGCCCACTTTGCAGCCTTGAATCTTGAATCTGACTCATTCCACTAATCCCGCGCCAGCCGGTGCGGGCGTGTTTTTCCGAGATGTACTTCGCATGTACGACATCTGCACTACAGCTCAGACAACACATACCACCCCGCCTCCCCTTGCGCCGCCTATTTTACATGTGTAAATTAGGCGGCATGAGAGAGGTACACACAGACGATCCCAACGGCGGAACGAGCGGAATGCCGAACGCAAACCAGCACAGCACCCTCGGCCCGGCCGCAATCCAACACGATAACCTCGGCCCCGCCGCAAACGATCCGCGGGCCCGACGCTCCTACGATGCGCTAGTGCACGCCGCCGGCGCGCTCATTGATAGCGGTGCGGCGATTGACGATCTCACTATCTCCTGGATCACCCGCGAAGCCGGGGTTACCCGCCCCACTTTCTACCAACATTTTTCTGGTATTAGGCAGCTGGTGAGCGCCGTCGTTCTTACACGGCTCCGCGCAATTTTCGATGCCACCCCGGTGCCGACCTCGGAAGAACCGTCGCTCGACGTGCAGCGGCAGGTGCTGCTCCCCATGCTCACCACTCTGCTGGAGCACCGCCATCTTATTGTCGCGACCCTCACCAGCTCCGCGGCCCTCGGCAGCGCAGCCCCGATTATCGCGGCGATTCGCGATCGCCTGCTCAGCGCCCCGGCCATTCGCGCCCGCGGCCGCGTCATGTTCGGCACGCCGGCACACGAAAAACGAACTTCGGGTGACGGCACGCCCGCACCTGCGCCCGCCAAATCAAGCATGCCCGCCCGTGAGAACGGCACCTATCCCCCACCCTCGAAAGCGGAGATGGACTTCGCCTCCATGGTGGCGGCCGGCCTGCTCTGGCGCGTGCTCCACTGGATGACCGAGGAACCCGCCGACCCCGAAGATCTCCCCCGCCTCGCCACCGAAGTGGGCAGTTTTACCCGCGCCGCCTATGGAGAACACTCATGAGCGAATCACGAAACACCGCCGCGCAGCCGGATACGACGACAGCGAGCGTCGCCACAGAAACCGGGCAGACCGCGCCAGCCGCGCAACCGTCCCCCGCCCGCAGCTGGCGGGAGCGCATCCGCCCCGCGATTATTATGTTCGGGCTCGCCATTATCCCGATGATCTACGCGCTGATTCTCACCGGCGCCTACGATGACCCGCTCGGCAACCTCAATGAGATCCCGGCCGCGATTGTGAACGAGGATCGCGGCACGCAGCTGAACGGCTCCGAGGTGAACCTGGGCGCGAGCATCACCACCAAGCTCCTGGAAACCGAGGAACGCCAAAATTTCCAGTGGCAGGAATACTCCGCCGCGGAGGCCCAGCAGAAACTGGCTAACGGCGATATTTACGCGGTGCTGAGCATTCCCGCGTCGTTTTCCAGCGATGCCACTTCCGTGGCGCGCGGCCCAGAAGCCGCCACCCGCGCCCGGCTCTCCTTCGTCACCGACGACGCCCTCAACTATATTGTCGGCAACGTGGGACGCGTCATCGCCTCCACCGCCACCGCGGCGGTTTCGGAGAAGGTGTCGGCCGAGTACCTCGATGGCATCTACCTCTCCTTCGGGACGCTAAGCGAGCAGCTGAGCGCCGCGGCGGGCGGGGCCGGAGAGCTAGGCGCCGGGCTGCGTGACGCGGCCGGCGGCGCGACCCAACTCGCGGAGGGCGCCGGCGAACTTGCCGAGGGTGCCGGGAGCCTCGCCAGCGGAACGGAAACGTTGGCTTCCGGTGCGGGGCGTATGAACGACGGCGCAGCTCAGCTTGCGGCCGGAGCAGGCGACGCCGCGGGCGGGGCCAGCACCCTCAGCGAAGGAGTGTCCCAGGTAGCCAGTGGGGCCAGCGCCGCGAGCCTGGCGGCCGGCCAGCTCCGAGATGGTGCGGAGCGCAGCGCCGCGGGCCTGGATACCTTGGCGGCCGCCAGCCAAGATGTGGCGGCGGGCAGCCAGAAAGTAGCGGAAGGTAATGCCGCGCTGGCGGAGGGTGCCAACCGCGCCCTTGCCGGAGCGCAGCAGCTGGGCACCGGAGCGGAGAAGCTCAGCGGCGGGCTCGGCAGCCTCAACGATGGACTGAGCACCCTCATCGCAATGTACGATGTGCTGCCGCCAGAGGTGGTCAAGTCGAAACTCGCCGAGGCCCAGGCCGGCACCGCGCAGCTTCTTGAAGGATCCACCCAGCTCCAGGGCGGAATCGCCGCCCTCGTAGGCGAGGAAAGCGGAACGGCGGGCGGATCCGGCGCGGGCACCGCCACCGGAGCGAGCGGCACGCCTAGCACAGGCGCCGAAAGCGGCGGGTTGAGCGCGCTTGCCAGCGGGGCGCAAGCCGCGAGCGCCGGCGCGGAACAGCTCAAGGACGGTGCCGCCCAGCTGGCCGCAGGTGCGCAGCGCGCCGCCGCGGGAGGCCAGCAAGCCCTCGCCGCCACCACGGAATTTGCGAGCCAGCTCGATATCCTCGCCTCCGGGAGCAACCGCGCTGCCACCGGCGCCACCGAGCTGGCGGAAGGCACCGCGCTCCTCGCTACCGGAAGCGGCGAACTGGCCGCCCGCACCCCCGACCTCGCCGCCGGAGCACGCGCCGCCCACAGCGGGGCCACCCAGGTAAGCAGCGGCGCCAGCGCCCTCGCGACCAACCAGGAGACCCTGCGCGATGGCCTGCACACCCTGCGCGAAGGCGCCGCCACCCTGGAAGTGAAACTCTCCGAAGGTGCGGAGAAAATCCCGGTCTACACCCCGAGCGAATCAGAAACGATGCAGCAGGTGGGGGCCACCCCGGTGGAATTGAGCACCACCCGCGCCCATCCCGTCGGCGATTTCGGTGCAGCAGTCGCCTGCTACTTCATCGCGCTGGCGATGTGGGTGGGCGCTATCGGCCTCTATCTCATGAAGCCACCTCTCTCGCGCCGTCTCGCAGCGGCGCGCGTATCCGGGCTGCGGCTCGGGCTCGGTTCGGTTGCTAGCGGGGCGCTCATGGGAATCGTGCAGGCGGGCCTGCTGGTCGGGATACTCCACGCCTTCGGGAATGTGGATCTCATTAACCCGGGCGCCACCCTGGCCATCTGCGTCACCTCCTCGATTGTGTATATCGCGATCAACCAGGCACTCATTGCGCTTTTCGACGCCCCGGGTCGTTTCATCGCGCTTCTCATGATCGTGATCCAGCTGGGCGCGGCCGGCGGCATCTACCCGGTGGAAACCGCGCCGGGCTTCTTCCAGGCTGTCCACCCGCTGCTGCCCGTCACCCACACGGTCAACGCCCTGCGTGCCGCGATTGCCGGTGGCCCCATCGACACCGCCACCTACGCCGGAGCGCTCGGGATATGGTTCGCCGCTTCGGTGCTGGCCACCGTCCTCGCCGCCATCATCAAAATACGGCGCGATGGCCACGCCGGCGCGTCCCGGCCCCGCGAGGCGAAAGCCGGTAGCAGCGGCGTCGTACCAAAAAATGAGGAGGCACCCGCCGCGGCGCGGTAAAGCGTGGGAGCGCCGCGGCGCGGTAAAACGCTACGGTACGGCAAAACGCGGAAGCGCGCGCCAGGCCCGCACCGCAATTTCTGAGTCCTATTTACCACGAAGTAAGGGAAGCCTAATATGGAGGTGCTCCGCGGATCGCCCGCGGGGCACCTCTCCTACTGTTCGCGGAGGAATGGGATGACGGCTCAACTCACCCACGCAGATGCCGGCACCGCCCCGAACGGCGGCGTCGCCACGCGTGTCGATACGTATAAAGAAAAACGCGCGCAAGGACAGCGCGCCCTCAAAGAACTCATGGCGCCGATTGCCCCGCGCCTGGCGCTCGGCCGCTTCGTGGCGGTGTGCTCCTCGCTCGTGGCCGTGGCGCCGTTTATTGCGCTGGTGCGCATCGGCGATATTCTGCTGCCGGCCTGGCGCGCGGGAACGCCGATAGATACCGCGGCGCTCAGCTGGAATGTGAAACTACTTGCCGGGGCTTTTTGTGCCCAGCTGCTCCTCTACTTCCTGGCACTCACCATCACGCATTTCGCGGATCTCAAACTGCGCGGGCTGCTGCAAGAGCGCATTATCGCGCAGATTTCACGCGCGCCGCTCTCGTGGTTCTCCCGGGCGCGCTCCGGACAGATCCGCAAAGCGATCCAGGCCGATACCACCACGCTGCACACCCTGGTGGCGCACGCCCCGGTGGAAACCACGGCCGCGGTAGCCACCCCGCTCGCCCTCGTTATTTTTGCTTTTACCGTGAATTGGCGCCTGGGGCTCCTCACCATCATCCCGCTGCCCTTCTATTTCGCGGCGCAGATGTTCATGATGCGCGATATGGGCGAAAAGACCGCGGAGATGGACGACCGGCTCGGCTACCTCGCCGCGCGCGGGGTGGAATTCGTGGAAGGCATCCAGGTGGTCAAAAGCTTCGGGAAAGTCGGCCACGCGCACCGCGCCTTCGCGCGCGCCGCCGATGATTTCGGGAATTTCTACTGGGACTGGTGCGGGCCGCTGCTCAAAGGCTCCGCCCTGGCGATGTCCTTCATTTCCGCGCCGGTGGTGCTGCTCGTCAATATGGGGCTCGGCTCGCTCATCCTGGCCGCCGGCGGCGCCACCCTCCCCGAGGTCATCGCCTGCTCCCTCATCGGTCTCATCGTGCCGCTCACCTTCGACACCCTCTCCACCAGCATGTGGTCCTACCAGCTGGCCGGGAATTCGGCGCTGCGCATTATCGAGGTAACGAGCGTGGAGCAGTTGCCGCAGCTCGAGGCCCCGTCCGAAACACCCGCAGCCCCCGCGGACGCGCGCACCGGGGAAACCGCGGGCGGCGTCGTACCCGAACACGTTGTTTTCGAGAACGTGAGCTACTCCTATCCGCGCGCCGGGCAAACCATCCAGGCGCTCGACGGCGTCTCCCTCACCCTGCGCCGCGGCACCGTGACCGCGCTGCTCGGCCCCTCCGGTTCGGGCAAATCCACGCTGGCGACCATGCTCGCGCGCTTCCGCGATCCGGATAGCGGGCGGGTGCTCCTCGACGGGCGCGACCTGCGCACCTTCCCCGAAAAAGACCTCTACGCGCGGGTCGCTTTCGTGCTCCAAGACGCGCAAATGCTGCGCATGTCCGTGCGCGATAACATTCGCCTCGCGCGCCCCAATGCCGACGACGACGCCATCGAGCAGGCGGCCCGCGCCGCCAATATTTGGGAAGATATCTGCGCCCTCCCCAAGGGCCTGGACACGGTGCTCGGGGAAGATACCACGATGTCCGGGGGCCAAAACCAGCGCCTAGCCATCGCGCGGGCGCTGCTGGCCGATGCCGATCTGCTTATTTTGGATGAGGCGACCGTGGCCACCGATCCCCAATGCGAGGCGGAAATCCAAAGCGCCCTCAACCGTTTGGTGGCCGGGCGCACCGTGCTCGTCATCGCGCATCACGCCGAATCGGTGCTCGGGGTGGATCAGGTGTGCATTTTGGAACAGGGGCGGATTTCCGCCCTGGGTACCCCGGACGAGGTAGCCACGCATCCCTTCTGGGTGCGGCTCATGGAAGGACGCGAAGATGCCTAACGCGAAGATGCCTAAGAACTCCCCCATCACGTACGGCGGCCACACGCACACCGGGCGTTTTTCCGACCCGCTCCTCGTGCACGCCTACGGCTCGGTCCTCACCGAGAAAGGCCACGGCTACTACCGCCGCTCAATCGTGCTGGTTATCCTCTCCGGGATGATCGAAGGGCTCGCGCTCCTCACCGTGGTACCCCTGGCGCTGACCTGGTCCACCGGCACCCCGACCCTCGGGCTCGGCGTGGGCGGCTGGATTAGCGTGCTTGCCGGACTCGCGGTGGCCGGCCTGCTCACCGCCTACGTTCAGGCGGTCATGGCCTACACCGCCGCCATGGACGTGATCCGCCACAGCCTCAGCCTGCTGGGCGACCAGCTTTCCCGCCTGCCGCTGGGCTGGTTCCGCTCGGGCTGGGCCGGCACCCTCTCGCGCCTGGTCACCGACGGCCTTATGGCCATCGGCCAGGGCATCGCCCATTTCACCACGCCGATTATCCGCAACGCCACCGCCGCGCTGGTGCTGCTGGTGGGGATGTGGATCTGGCAGTGGCAGCTGGGGCTCGCCCTCACGGTTGCGTTCCCGCTGCTGTGCGCGCTGGCCGCCGCGGCCCGGATTTTACGACGCCGCTCCGAGCTGGCCACCAGTGCCACCGAAAGCGATCTGGCCGACCGGATCGTGGAATACGCCCGGTGCCAGCCGATCCTGCGGGCCACCGGCCAGGCCGCCACGTTCGCGCCGCTCCACACCGCAGTGAACGCGAACCTCGCCGCCCAGCGCCGTTCGCTGTGGCTGGGCATCGGAGCGAATCTGCTCTCCGGGGTGGGCGCGCAGCTGCTGGTGGTCAGCCTGATCGCGCTGGCGGTGCACCTGTGCACCGGCGGGCTGCTCAACCCGGCGGCTACCCTCGCTTTCCTCGGGGTGGCGCTGCGTTTCATGCGGAATCTGGAGGATTTCACGTCCTTCGTGATGGCGACCGAGGTGGCTCGCACCCCGCTCGACTCCATGCGCGAGGTGCTCGATGCACCTGTCCCGAGCGAGCCCGCTAGCGACGTCGCCCTTCCTACGCCCGGCGAAGTTGCCCTCCGCGACGTTCGTTTCGGGTACCGCGCGGATACCCCGGTGCTGAACGGCGTGAGTTTCACGGCCCGCCCCGGCACCCTTACCGCGATTGTGGGGCCCTCCGGGGCCGGCAAATCCACCCTGTTCCGGCTCATGTGCCGGTTCTGGGACGTGGACGGCGGCAGCGTGAAGATCGGTGGCGTGGATGTCCGTGATCAAACGACGGCGCAGCTCATGGCGCAGTTGTCCATGGTGTTCCAGGATGTTTATCTATACGACGACACCCTCGAAGCGAATATTCGGGTGGGACGCGAGGGCGCCACGGACGCCGAAGTGCGGGCGGCCGCGGATATGGCCGGCGTGAGCGATATTGCCGCGCGGTTGCCGGGCGGCTGGGAGAGCCCGGTGGGTGAACGCGGCGGGATGCTATCGGGTGGGGAACGCCAGCGGGTTTCCATCGCGCGGGCCCTGCTCAAGCACGCTCCTATCGTGCTTTTCGATGAGGCCACCTCGGCCCTCGACCCGGAAAATACCGCAGCTATCCGCGCCTGCATTCAGCAGCTGCGCCAGGAGGCAACGGTGCTGGTGATTGCCCACAAGCTGGAGACGGTGCAGGGTGCGGACCAGATCGTGGTGCTCGACGCGGGCGGTACGGTACGCGAAGTGGGTACGCACGCCGAGCTGTTGGCAAACGGCGGGCTGTACCGGAAGTTCTGGGAAGATCGACGGCGCGCGGCCGGCTGGCAGCTGGGGGCTGCGGCGGATTAGTGCCGCTTCAGCGGAGTAACGCCGGCCTAGCGGACTGCTGCCGCGACAAGGTAGCGCCGTTTCGGCTAAATGCCGCCACCTCGGCGAAATAGCGCCGTTTCGACGGCGGAGTGCCGCTTCGGCGGCGGAGTGCCGCTCTTCGCGTGCATATCGCGGGCCCGCCGGTGCGTTTCAGGACGCCCGGCGGGCCCAATCCTACATTTTGCAACGTAACTGGCCTACATTTTGCAACGTAGGAAGCCTACAAAATGCAACGTAAGGACTCTACATTTTGCAACGTAAGCGGTTGTGCACGATCTCAGCGTTTTCGCCGAGACCCTGGGCGGGCACGTGCGGCATTATCGCGATTCCTACGGCCATGAAATCGATGCGGTGCTGGAATTCCCGGGAGGCGTGTGGGCGGGCATCGAAGTCAAGCTCGGGGGCGGGCAGATCACCCAGGGCGCACACAGTCTCAAAAAAGCGGTCACCCAAATTACACCCGAACGCGGCGAACCTGCTTTCCTTGCCGTCATTACCGGGACGGGAATAACAGGACCTGCGGGCGACGGCGTTATCACTTTCCCGCTCAGCGCACTGGGCCAGTAACGCCGGCCCGCTGCGCCGGCAGTAGCGCCAACCCACCACGCCGAGCCAACCCTGCGCATACTCATACCCACCCCCGGATTTTCAAGCATTTACAAGGATTTTCACGCCACATAACGGTTGACACCCCGCACTCCAGTCCATAAAGTTAGGGCCACCTAACCACTAGGTCGGGAGCCGGTTTCACGCCCCGGCCGCTAACGAAGGAGCATTGGTGAAACGCCGTGTCATGACCGTTGCCCTGAGCGCGCTCTGCGCCGGGTTACTGGCGAGCTGTTCCGCATCTTCCACCTCTACCGAATCACCTACCAGCTCGAGTAGCGCCAGCGCAGCTGCGTCGTCGGCCTCCCCCGCCACGGGCGATGCCGCAAGCGGCCCCATCACCGTGACCGATCAGCGCGGCCACCAGGTGGAAGTCACGCGCCCGGTGCAAAAAATTGCCTCCGCGGTGATCCCCGCGCCCACCATTATTGCCGCGGTGGACGGCTCCTGGGACCGCATTGTTGGTATTAATGAGTCACTGCTGGTCGCCAATAAGCAGGGCATTATTTCGAAGATTTTCCCGGCGTCGGTGACCACCCCGGTGATCGCGGATCGGCAGTTCACCCCAAATATGGAAACTATTCTGGCGCAGGATCCGGACGTATTTATTCAGTGGGGTGACCGCAGCGAGGATCTTATTACCCCGATTGAGTCGGCCGGCATTCCGGTGCTCGGGCTCAAGTACGGCACCCAGGAAAATCTGGAAACCTGGATCAAGCTTTTCGGTGAGATCCTCGGCAAGGAAGATCGCGCCGCGCAGCTTATCGACTATATGCACAGCGAACAGGAATCTATATCCAAGCAGGTCGCAGCGCTGGGCAAGCCCAAGCCGCGCGGGCTGCAGCTGAGCTACTCGGCGGAGAAAATGTCCGCGAATACGGAAAAGAGCTACGGGCAGCACGTTTTTGACGTGGCCGGAATTCAGAATATGGCCACCTCGGATGTGGTGCAGGATGGCATCGTTTCCCCGGAGCAGATCCTGGCCTGGGATCCAGAAATTATTTTCCTTTCCGCTTTCGATAAGGCCGTGCCCGACGATCTTTATAACGATCCGCGCCTGGCCGAAGTAAGTGCTATTAAGAATAAGCGCGTCTACCGCGCCCCGCTGGGCGTGTACCGCTGGCAGGTTCCCTGCGCGGAATCCCCGCTGTACTGGAATTACGTGGCGGCCCTCGCCTACCCGGGCGAATTTAAGGTCGATATGCCCGCGCTCATGCGCGAGAAGACGAAGTGGGTCTACAACTACGATCTCACCGACGAAGATATCGATCTGGTCCTGCGCACCGATATTAATGCCGGCAGCGCTAATTATGACGTTGTTCGCTAAATCCGCAGATTCAGCGACCGCGGCCGGTGCGTCCGGTGCAGCGCCGGGAACGATGAGTACGACGACGGCGGGGGCTACCGCCCCCGCACCCGCGGCCAGCGCGCCAACCACAGCCGCAAGTACCATCGCCCGGCGCCGCACCGCGGCTTTCGCGGTGCTGCTCATCACCACCATCGCGCTGCTCGGCGCGATGGTGGTGGCGATGGGCATGGGCCAGCTCTCCATTAGCGCTCCGGACGTGGTGCGCATCCTCTTCTCGAGTCCGGATGATGTAGATCGCTCCGCGCTGGTGGCCATTAACCAAATTCGGGCCCCGCGGGTCATTCTTGCCGTGGTGCTCGGTGGGTGCCTGGCTGTTTCCGGCGCGGTGCTCCAGTCCCTGTTCCGTAATCCGCTGGTCTCCCCCGATATTGTGGGGGTTTCTTCCGCGGCGGCCTTCGGTGGGGTGCTGGCGATCCTCGTGGGTACTTCGAGTTTTATTCTCATGGGATCCACCTTCGTATTCGGGCTCTCCGCGGTGGTCTGCGTGATGCTTATCGGGCGGATTCGCTCCCATTCGGCCACCCTCACCATCGTGCTGGCCGGAGTGGTCGTTTCCGCGTTCTTTAATGCCATGGTTTCCCTCATGACCTACGTGGCCGACCCGTACAGTAAACTCCCCTCGATTACTTTCTGGCTTATGGGCTCGCTAGCTGCGGCATCGTGGGCAAAAGTCACCACTATTATTATTCCCGTTATTATCGGGTTGATCGTGGTGGTGGCACTGCGCTGGCGTATTAATGTGCTCTCGCTGGGTGATGAGGATGCCCGGGCGCTCGGTATTAATCCGAGTGCGATGCGCTGGGTGTGCATTTTCGCCGTCGCCCTTCTTACCGCGGCTTCGGTGGCCGCCGCAGGCATTATTGGCTGGGTAGGCCTGGTGATTCCGCATCTGGTGCGCCTGCTGGTGGGGCACGATAATCGCGTGGTTATCCCGGAATCCTTCCTCATGGGAGGGATGTATCTCCTTATTATTGACACGATTGCGCGCAATGCGACCTCGGTGGAAATTCCGGTAGGGATTTTGACCGCCACCATCGGCGCCCCGGTATTTATTGGGCTGCTTATTCGGCGCGCGCGGAAGGGGCGGGCTCTTGCTTAAAGCAAATAATCTTGGGCATCACTATCGCGGCGGCCCGTGGCTGTTCCGCGGAGTGGAGCTGGAGGCCCGCCCCGGCGAAGTACTGACCGTGCTCGGGCCGAATGCGCGCGGGAAAACTACCCTGCTGACCTGCTTGGCCGGGGTGCGCACCCCGGTGGAAGGCACCGTCCATTCCGACGGGCCCATCGGCTACGTGCCGCAATCCCACGCGGCAAACCACCAGTTCACCGTGCATGACATGGTCCTCATGGGCCGGGCCCGCACCATGCGAGTTTTCGCCAGCCCCTCGGCTGCCGATAGCGAGGCCGCCTGGGAGGCGCTCGAACGGGTGGGCATCGCGCATTTGGGCGGGGCCACCTACGCCGAACTCTCCGGCGGGCAACGCCAGCTCACGCTCATTGCCCGCGCGCTGGTCGCCACCCCGAGCACCCTCATTTTGGACGAGCCGACATCCGCCCTGGACCTGCGCAATCAGCGCCGCGTCCTCACAATTATTCGCACGCTCGCGGCCGAGGGCCTGGCCATTATTATGACCACGCACGACCCGGCGCATGCCTTCCTCACCTCGCGCACCACCCTCGTCATGGATGCCGACGACCTCTCCATCGGCGAAACCGCGCGCCAACTCACCGAAGCACGGCTGAGCACCCTTTATCGCACTCCGATTCGGGTCCGTGATGTTCCGGTTGATCGTGGCTCGCAGTGCGTCGTCGTACCGGATTTTAGTGCGAACGACGACGCCGCCCCTTCCGCTTCCACACCACCCTCGCAAAGAAAGGACCACGATGGGTAATATCCTCACGATTATGAATTTGGTGCGCGATGCGAGCACGCCACCTGATCTTATTGATACCTACGAGCTGCCCGGCACCCAGCTGGCCGATTACCGCGGAATTGTGGTGTCGATGGGCGCCGATCAGCTTTTCTTGGAAACTCAGCGCGAGCGCCTGAGCGCGTGGGTGCGCGCGGGCGGAAAACTGCTGGCCAATGGATTGCCGATGCGGCGCTGGGTGGATGGGCTGCCGAGCCACCGAAAAATGGAATTTCACGGGCTCGATGATGTGTGGCTGAGCGCGGTGGAGCCGCATCCGATCTGGGAGGGCGTGGAACGGCGCGATATGCTGCTGCGCACCGGCGTGCCCGGCCAGCATTCTTTCGAGGAATTACGCGAGATCGGGGTGGCCGGTTTTTACGCGCGTTCTTTCCTCGCTGACCTGCCCGAAGGCGCCCGGGTGATCACGGGGATCGGCCCGGGTAAGCTGCCGGTGGACGTCAGCTACCGGCTGGGAGCAGGCGAAGTGATCGTCCATAACGGTAATGATCTCAGCGGTTTCGCTTTCCCGGGGACCTCCGCCGCCGGGCTACGCCGCGCCATCACCGAGTACCTGGAGAAGTAGCGATGAAGAAAATAGCATTTGTGCATACCGGTTCGTTTTTCCACCTCGCGACCGTCAAGGATCCGGCGGTGCGGGCACGCCCGGTCACCCCCGTGTACTGGCCGGATTATTCGGGAGATTTTTCGGAGTTCGACGCCGTCTATCTGGCGGCGCGTAATCACCCGGGTGTGGTGGCCGCGAAGCACGGCCAGGTGCTGGATTTCCTGGGGCAGGCCGGTAAAAAAGTATTTATCGATGGTATTAACCAGGTGGATAGTTGGCTGCCGGGCACGTCTGAGACTCCGCGCGGCACGAATTTCTGGTCCTGGCGTACCGGCGAGGATCTGGGGCGGCGCTCGGTGAACACTGATCACCCGCTCTGGGAGTATCTTTCCGATGAGGCCGTCCACTGGCATTATCACGGGGTGCTCGCGCCTCCGGCGGGGGCGACGGCGCTGGTGGTGCTCACGCAGGTGGAGCAGACCGGGCCGGGCGTGGATCCCTGGGGCGGCCATTATTTGGCGCTTCCCGATCACCCGAATATGCTGCTCTACCACGATAATGTGACTTTCCCGGCCGAGCTGGTGGTTTCCACGATGGACGCGACCTACCATCACGGAGCCGGCTTCATGCCGGGCGCCACCCAGTTGCTCTACCGCATGCTGGAGTGGCTCGGGGATTAGCGCTGGCGCGCAGGGCGGTGCCGCGGACTTCGGCGCGGGCTTCGGCGTGGCCGGGGCGACCCGGGCGGCCGGCGCGACCCGGGCGGCCGGTGACGCGGTGCTGCCGGCGCTGCCGGTGCCGGGGCGTGCAGCGTTGGCTGTACGCGAGCGCGGCTCTTAGTCGAGAACGCAATCGGGTGGGCGCGCGAGATTTCGCGTGCCCACCTTTTCTATCCTCGGAGAAGATCCCGGAACCTCGCACGCACGAGGTCGCTAATATTGAAGCAACCAGAGGAAACGGCGCACCCGCCCAGAAGATCGAGGAGGATCCCTTGCTGGCTTCCGAATATGCCGAACTCATTGCCAAAGATACACAGACTCACCGCGAACGATTCAACGGTGCGAAGCCTCGCGACAACGGCGGCGCTACCTCACAACAAGCTTTTGAAACATTTATGACGTATCCAGATTTCCCCAAAGCAATGGGGATTCTCTGCGCATATCTGGAATTAACAGGTGGGTATAACGGCCCCATTCAGAATCTTGCGGTAAGTGCACTTCCTAAACGAGGTGGTGCACGCATGGGATTCGTGGCATCCGCCGGAATGGAGGAACAGCTACTCACAGTATTCAATTCCGAGGGACAGCTCCAGAGTTGGAGGGTTTCCCTTCGCATTAATGGGGACATCGAAACTGAATTCGCAAAGGAACTGGAAGAGCGCCAGAACGAGGAATACTTTGAATTCGAATACGGCGAAGTTCCCTATAAGTCCGAAGCGCTTTTCTTATATAGCGAAGACTTCGAAAGCTTTGATTTCCTGCTCGATTCACCGCTGCTAAGTACTGGCGTCGTCGAACAATTCGGTTACATGCACTCGGTAATCGGGTACCGCAAGCGGCGCGCGCAATGGCATAACCCGTATCTGTGGAAATACCTCGGGAAGTGGCTCGGCAATACCCCAGTAGCTCGCTCATCTACAGAAAGACCGGAGCTTGAACAGTCGCATTATTCCGTTAACGATCCAGTAGAAGAATGGCTCAATGAGCATGGTGATGACATCGTCGAATCGGAGTTTGATGTCACTGAGATCAGCGAAAAGATCCTACGCTGGGTGCGGGAACGCCCCGCACAACAACGGTTCCGGAAAAAGCTGCTGGAAACGAGAAAGACCTGTGAGGTATGCGGAATGGACCGGCCGGAGATTCTCGAAGCCGCACATATTGTTCCCAAGCACCTGGATTCACCCGACTCCAGCGACAATGGATTGCTACTGTGCCGGAACCATCACCGCGCCTTTGATATCGGCTGGTTACAGTACGATGCTGCGACGGCAACGCTCCTATGGAGGAAAGACTGCACTCCCTTTTAAAATCCACTCGTAAAACGAGGATCTTTTCTAGCCTGGCTTGACTACCATTTCAAGCCGGGCTAGAATTTTTCCTACCACCTACAAGAAAGAAGAAAACATGAATCGCCCCGTATTCAAAGCAAGCGCCGAACGTACCGGTAAACAGTGGCACCTGGAATGCCATGCGGTCGATCATGTTTCAGAATGCCCGAAGCTCGATCAGGCTGAAGAGGTAATCCGGAGCGCTATCGCATCTCAAACTGGACTCGCGGCCGATAGTTTCGATACGTCCATCGATATCATCCTCCCCGAAGGTTTCGATATCCGAATTGCAGAAACATACCGCCTCCGCCACGAGGCGGAAGAACTCACCCGGCAGGCTGCGGCACAAACACGCAGCATTGCACTCGAGCTTAAAGAAAACGGCCTAACTCTGCGCGATATCGGCGCCATTCTCGGGGTCTCGTACCAGCGCGCCGGCCAACTAACGAAAGGATAATTTCAATGCTTCTGACTGCATACAAGCCACCTGTCTTATGCCAGAATGATGGGGCAGGAGGTCTCCCCATGAGCGTTTTTGACGTAGCCCAGTTTTTTGTTTCCCATTCAGCATCCGGAAGCTTGTCCGCGCCCAAACTGCAAAAGCTGTGCTTCTATGCTTTTGGTTGGTACGGCTATCAAACAGGCGAAGCCCTCTTCGATGATGCCTTCTACGCAATGGTGAACGGTCCCGTTGTAAGCGATCTCCTCACCGCGTCTGCTTGCAGCGCAACTGTGGATCAAAAGCTTCTCAAAGAAGTCCACGCCGCTTGGGAAGAGGAAACCAAGGAGTTCGATCTCTACACCAGCGATATTCTGAAGGCAGTCTGGGATCGGTATGGTGACATGACTCCTGAGGAACTGACCCGCGCTACACAGCAGGAGGAACCATGGATCGAGGCATGGCAGTCTCGCCCACATGGAGCAAAGCGCGCGGCACTGTCAACCTTCGAGATTATCGATTACTTCGTCACGAAAAAGAGTCCTGATTTTGCGCTGCCGGATCGCAAGATCATCTACGATCCTTTCCCCTTCGAAGAAACCCCAACGCCGGCTTCGTTTTTTGAGAAACTTCGGGATTTGGGATGTCTTTCCATCTGACTCGCCTGAACGAAGATATTTTCCTCGATTCTTTCATTACAGGAAAAGACAACGACTCGCTCGGAAGGTGGCTCCGCGACAAAGCCCGCAAACTCCAGGAAGAGGATACCTGCGTGGTGTGGGTGCTTTGCCAAGAGAACTCGAGCGAGCCGCTCGGATATTTCGCGCTTACCAGCACAAACGTCCCTACTACGAGCGTCTTGAAGCGAGATCGATATCATTTCCCTGAGAACGGCAGCCTATTGGCGGCTTACGATCACCACCCTGCTTTACTGCTAGGTAAATTCGCTCTCCACGCGGATTATGCAGGAAAAAGCTCGCTGGGCCCCTTGCTCATGGCACACGTATTTTCCAAGGCTGCAGCGGTAAGCGAGATCATCGGTGTACGTTATATCATCCTGCAAACACAGGTAAAATCCGTCGCCAATTACTACCAGCGCGAGTATGGTTTCACCTCACTCCACAGCAGCCAGGCTTCCACCTTCCCGATGTACAAGACAATTAGTGCTGCACGCGAAGCCATCACTCATTTCTTACCCTAGGGAAAGCGACCGAAGCCGATTACCCGTCTCCTTCACTGCTCTTGCTCGCAAAGAATCTGTTTTGCAACCTTCTGGGCACGGCGTGCACCGGCAAATACGCAGGCGAGCAGCACCACCATGCTGAGGATGATGATCGCAGCGAGCACCCCATCGGAAACCGGGAGGAATACCGCGAAACCGCTGAGGACCAGGCATGCTGTGGCGGCGGCGGTCCACGGCCAGGCTGCGGCGTGCGCTTCCTGCCACGTTTCCTGGTTCGTCATGATGATTTCGGTGCGGTACCCGATGAGTTCGTTAAGCTTGAGGGTCTTTTTGCGCGAGGCGTAGGCAAGCCAGCCACTAACCAGCGCAGAGCCCCACAAGGTCACCACTATGACTACCGCGATCTGCCAGGTCATTAGCCTCTCCCATCTGCCAGCTTCGTTGCTGGTGGTGATCTTCTCGGTGAACGGTGTTTTTCCAGGTGCCAGTTTACTGAGTGGTAGCGTCGTCGTACCAGTACCCACATCAAATTAGTGCCAGATAGAACCTGTCGGCAATTCCGCCAGGTTGACTCCCCTGGGCACGCTGCGCTGCCAAAAACGTCCAAGTTCAGCGTGCCATGAGCTGCGAAAAATCGATCACTTGGTCCGCCCACGCGATTGTGGAGGGGCGATGAGCAACCATGAGCACAGTACGGCCCGTGGCGAGGCGTCGTATTGCTTCGCCGATGACGGCCTCGGTGATGCTGTCCAGCGCGGAGGTGATTTCGTCGAGAAGGAGGATCGGGCTGTCCTTGAGGAAAGCTCGGGCGATGGCAACGCGTTGTTTCTCCCCACCGGAAAGCGCATTACCGCCCGGGCCCACCTGGGTGTCCAGGCCGGCGGGTAGCCGCTCGATAACCGGATCCAGTCCGGCCTGGCTTACCGCGGCGAGGATTTCTTCCTCCGTGGCATCCGGCTTGGCCAGCGTTAGGTTTTCCCGGATGGATCCGCTGAAGAGGTAGACATCCTGGAACACCATTGCGATGTGGCGCATGGGTTGGCATGCGCGAATATCGCGCCCGCCGAGCGTGATGGTTCCGCTCTGTGGCTGCCAAAAACCGGCGACCAGTGCCAGTGCGGTGGTTTTCCCTACCCCGGAGGGGCCAACCAAAGCGGTCACTTTACCTGCCGGGGCTTTCAAGTTGAGATCACGCAGCACGGGGTAGCGCGGATCGTAGCCGAAGGTCACCCCGGAAAATTCGATGGTGCTATCCGCGAGCGCGCCAGAATCCGCGTTCGCGGGCTCGGCGACAGTCGAGATATCGGGCTGTTCCTCTGCGGCCGCGATAATTTCGCGCACCCGCTTGAGGGCTTGCATGGAATCCGTGAGCGCAGTGGAATATAAGACTGATTGCGAGAGCGGCAGATTAATACGGGTGAGAACGACGGCGATGGCCAAGAAGCTCAGGAAGTCCAGGCCGCCACCAACCACCAGGGCTCCGCCCCAGCCCAGGCATACGGCGAAAGCCAGCTCGACCAGCAGGAGGAACGCGGAGGCCGGGCAGCTTTGGCTGCGCAGCGTCCGCAGGATTCCGGTGGACTCGGCCGCGAGCGCCTCATCCAGGGGCGGCCATTGGGTTTGCCCGCTGCCGCGCAGGACTTGCTGGAGTTTCGCGAATTCTATAATCCGCCCGGCTACCCGGCGTGAGAGCTGGGCTTCGCTGGCTTGGGCTTCGCGCACCGCCCTGTGCATCCATCCCCAGATAAACCATAATCCGATACTGGCCGCCGCGAGGACCACCCCGAGGCGCCACTCGACCACCGTGACCACCACGGCCATAACGAAGGGAACCACCACCCCTGAGATCACCGCGGGGAAGACCAGGGAAGCCAGGTGGGAGAGGGTGTTAACGTCTTTCGACGTGGCATTTATGACCGCGGTGCGGCGGGACGGTGTAAACCACCCGACCGGGAGGCGCACTACCGCCGCGCCGATTTTCTTCATGAGCTCGTCGCAGATCGCGTACACGCTCACCCGGTAGGACCAGCTCATCGTGACCACGTAGAGGAAAAATGTGATGGCGCCGCTGATGCATATCGCAATGAGCCAGGAGGATAGCTGTCCATCGGCCGGCGCGCCGCCGACCGCGCCTACGCCGGCACCGCCGCCATCTACAATGCCATCGGAAACTCCGGCACCGCCGCCAGCGCCGCCTTCGGTGAGCAGTGCCCGGAGGAACCCGATGAGCATCGCTAAGGTGATGCCCTGGGCCACCGCGGCCGCAGTGTAGGCCCCTATCAAGATTTTTATTTGGCGCACGTGTAGTACGGTGCGCATCGCCGTGAGCATTTTCAGCATGGGATTCCCTGCTCTTTCAGCATGTCGCGGTACAGACCCGCGGTGTCCGCGAGTTCTTCGTGGCGGCCGGATTGTACGATACGCCCGTCCGCAATCACCAGAATCTGGTCGGCTTGCGCGAGTCCGCTTAGCCGGTGGGCAATCATCAAAGTAGAGCTATGCCCACGCCGCGCCGCGATGACCTGGTGCAGAGCCTGTGCGGTATGAGTATCTTGGTGTGCGCTCGCTTCATCCAGAATAAGGAGCGGCGGATCCGCCAGCAGTGTACGGGCGATACTCAGACGCTGCGCTTCACCGCCGGAAAGCACAGCGGCCTCCCCCAGGATCGTGTCATACCCGGCCGGGAGCGCCTCAATACGCTCAGCGATATGCGCGCGGGCCACCGCTTCCTGTATCTGTGCATCGGTAGCCTCCCGGTTGCCGAGCAGAAGGTTGTCCCGCACGCTCACCGAGGCTAGGGACACATCTTGAAATACTGTGCCCACTTGGCTGTAAAGCCCCGCACGGCTGTATTCGCGCAGGTCGTGCCCACCGAGGGTAATGCAGCCACTTCCCGGATCCCAAAAACGTGCCGCGAGCGCACCGATGGTCGTTTTCCCCGCTCCAGAGGGTCCGACCACCGCGGTTAGGGTTCCGGGCGGGAGGGTGAAACTAATATCGTGCAGGACCGGGCGGCCCGGCGCATATCCGAAGGACACATTCTGAAAGCGCAGTTCCGGGGCGGAAGCCGACGGGGTGGCCGAATCTGTAACGGCCGCATCCTTAGTGGCCGCATCCTTAGTGGCCGAATCCGTAGCGCGCACTGCCGGAGCAGGAACCTGGTAATCCCCTACTTCCTGAGGTTTTTCTGCCAGCAGCGCTGCTGTATCTTCCCCGGCCCGCAGCGAGCCTTGCAGGTTCTGGGTGAGCGTCATAAGTTGCCCCAAGCCCGCGGGCAACCCGAGCCAAATGGTGAAGAACGCCAGGCTGCTCGCGGGCGTGATCCAGCCGTTCCACACGAACCAGCAGATGAGCGGGGCGCTCCACGCGAGGATCACGCCCGGCTGGCTCAATGCGGATACCACTGCGATTCCTTTACCAGCCCCGGCCAGCCAGCGGAAGGAGGCGTCGGAATTTTCTTCCCGCGCCGTGGTGAAGCGCCCGCCGACTCCGGTGGCGGGGAGTTGGTAGTTTTTGATTTCTTTTATGCCATCAACAAGCTCCACGGTCGCTTCCGCGAGTTTCCGTTGGGCGACGTCGTAATCTTTAACCGCTTGATCCCCGCCACGGAAAGCAATCCCCATGGCCAGACCAACGGCAACAATAAAGACTCCGCCCAGGAGGAGCGCGAGCCGCCAGTCGAGCACGCACAGGTAAATGCCGCCCACTAGCGGCGCCACAAGCGCGCTGGCGAGTTCGGCGCTAGCATGGGCAACCAGGGTATGGATGGCGCTGGTGTCATCAACCACGATTTTGCGGATTTCACCAGGGCCCAGCCGCCGCACCCGCCCCAAAGGCAGAGCGCCTAAGTGAGTGACGATACGACGGCGCAGCCGATGCCGCAGCCCTGCTTCGCTGATATGGGTGATACCAACTGCCCAGTTGTAACAGATGTGGTGTACCAGCAAGCCCACCAGGGTGAGCCCTAACCACCACCAGATACGTGCCGTGCCGCGGCCGCCGAGCCAGTCATCAGCCAGGCCAACTAATGCGATATACGGAATGACCGAAGCGCCGGATCCGATGCCGGCAATAATGAAGGAGACGAGCATTGATGTGCGCACGGGTGCGACCAACTGCCAGGTACTCGCTTCGCGGGTGCGCGCTGTGTTATTCCCTTGATGGTGAGACATGGGATCTTCTTTCTACCCGAGCGCATGCGTGCCGGAAGGCACCGGATCTTCCAGGAGGCTCTGCCATCCAGCTTCCCGGAAGCTTTGGAGTAAGCCCAGGTATTTTTTGGCGTTCTCACGGTTGAGGCCTTGCCTGAGGGCACCGAAAAAGCCGTACCAGCCGGTTTCGCACATGACCTGCGCAAAGGCCGGCCATACTGCATCTTCCGGGCCGAGCTCGATATATAGGCGGGCTTCGTATTCGGCTAGGTCAGCTACGAAGCTCTGATAAGGAGTTCCGGCGGATCCCCACAGAACTAGCTGAAATACGGTGAGGTGGTCATATACGTAATCGATCATCCACTCCGTGATACTGCTACCGATATCTTCACCGGCACTGCTACCGCCCTGCCGCGGTTCTTCCGAGCGCGACTTTTCGCCGAGTGTCTTTTCCGTGAGGGCCAGACCGCGCATAATTCCTTCGCGGTGCCGCTGGCGTAATTCCTGGCAATAGGGCTCCACAAGGGCCGCAAACAAGGCTTGTTTATTATCAAAGTGGGTGTAGAGGGCACCGGTGGTGACATTGGCTTCTTTGGCAATCACGCGCAAGCTGGCCGCTTCATAGCCGTGCTCGGAAAAATTCCGCAAAGCCGCGGCAAGAATCCGTTCCTGCGTTGAGCTATTTCCACGTGCCACCATCGCAACCCCACCTCACATAACACTGTTATGCGATAAGGATAGCCCGGCAGAGACAGGGCGGCAAGGGCTATTTCGGAGTATCGGAATCGGCGCTACCGTAACTGGTAACTTGAACCATTATCTTGGTCGGTAACTTAGACGCTATCTTGGTCGGTATCTTGGTCGGTCGACCGACCAAGTACATCGACTTCGGCTAAAGAATCACGGATTACCTCCAGCATGAGCTCCACAAAGCTTGAGCTTTCGCCTTCTTTACCCGATACCGCGAAAGCTCGGTAATAATCCTGCTGGCGTGACCAGATGAATTCTTCCACGGGAAGGCAGAAGAAGAGCTCCTTCCATTGCCCAAGAAGCAGGCAATGCCAGAGCCGGCCCGTGCGCCCGTTGCCGTCAGCGAAAGGGTGGATGAATTCAAATTCGTAATGGAAGACCGCGCTTTTAATAAGCGGGTGCAAGTTCGACTCTTGGTACCACCTGAGCAAATCTGAAATATGCTGCGGGACCAGATCCGCCGGAGGTGCCGCGTGCACAACCACATTCCCCGCAAAGACGCCCACACCGCCAGAGCGGAATCGTCCATTCTCCGGCACCAGCCCTCTCATCATGGTTCCGTGCGCGCGCAGCACATTCCGCGCCGACATCGGATCAAGTTCGGGGAGCAGGTCATATGCGCGGCCGGCGTTGTGCACCTCGAGAACCTCAGCAGTCCCCTCAACGGCGTGGTCGCCACCAAGAATGGCCCGAACGGTCTCCAGCGGCAAGGCATTCCCCTCAACGGCGAGGGTGGCGTGGATTGCGCGAATGCGGTTCTCACGCTGCCCAAGCTCTCCCAAAGAATCCAGCCAGAATTTCCCGTCGCCACCCGGGCGTTCCAGTTTTTCAACAAGATTGCAGGCCTGGCCGACCAGTGCGTCGCAGACAGGTGTTATGCGCAGTGGTGGTTCGTAACCGCTCATCTCCCGATGCTATCCAAGCGTCATGCGCGCCACCCATCCACACGCCGAGCAAGTGCATAGCAGGACCACGCACAGCACACGCAAAGGGGCCGCCCCTGATAATTCAGGAGCGGCCCCTTTGCGTTAGCCACGCGACTGCTTCCGTCACCCATTGGCAACTTCCACAGCCGCGCGGCTGGTGAGTAGCTTTTCAGCTACCTCAGCAACATTGCGTTACTTCTTGCGGCGGCGAATTGCCACACTACCCGCACCGGCGGCCAGCAGAGCGAAGACAGCCAGCGATGCCACGTCGGCACCGGTCGCGGTCAGGCCCTTGGCCTTCTTGACCTTCTTGGTCTTCGGTGCAGCCTTACCCGGGTCGTTCGGGTTCAACGGGTCGGTGCCGTTCTTAATCTCGTCACCATCGTTGATACCGTCACCATCGGTATCGGCCTTATTCGGGTTAGTCGGCTTGCCACCATTCTTCACGCCCGTCACCTCATCACCATCAGTGAGACCATCACC
>NZ_JBOZCC010000014.1:0-39736 GCF_051265055.1 Actinotignum saccati | reverse complement strand
AAGCGGAGAGTAAGGGAATCGAAACCACCCCGCACGAACACAGGGCAAACTCGGGACGTACCCCCGAAATGTACCCCGAACAAGCCCGAGTAAACAAAAAAGGGGGAGGGGTTCAAGCTAGGCCCACGGCAGCATCTGACTGCCATAACCTAGCTTAAGCCCCTCCCCGGGGTGTTCGAAATTTTCTCTTCTATCTAACCAACCCGCGGACCTTCCACGGGAAGCCTACTCAACGACCGGCTCAAACATGGCGGGGGTGAACGGTGGTGCCCAATCCGCGCGAGTCACATGCTCCACCCGCACCACAAACTCACGGCCCTCGAACCGAACCACCTGCCCCACGCTCAGCGGGATACCCTCCGCGAACTCCGTGACCGCGCTCGCGGGAATATGACCCTCACGCCGCCACGCCGCATTACCCACCTCCGGCCGCGAAGCATTCTGCGCCGTCTCCGAAACCCAAACATAAGCCCCAAGGACTACACGGGCGCCTACCGGGTAGGAATCAAACGGCCCTGCGGGTTCGTGCCAGGTAGGCGGGAGTGCTTCCGCCTCACCCCACCCGGTAGTACCAGTGGGTTGTGTGGGCCGCGTCAATCTTTGGACCGCTTCCACCATCGCCCCATCCACCGGCACATCAATCTCGCCCGCAAGCTCATTCAAAAGCTGCTCTACCTGCTTGCCACTCTCCTCAATCCGGGAGCGATGCTGTAGCTCGCTGATGATTAGCTCCTGCGCAGCCAGCAGGTCAGCCATGCTCGCGGCCTTCGCCTGCTCCTCACTAATCAGCATGCCTACCACCTACCGAATCCGGCTTCGGGGGCTTAGGTGCGGTAGCGGAATCCCACAAACCCGCAGCACCAAGCCCCAAAATAAGCCCCTGGGCGACAGCCTGGAAACCCAGGGTCTCACCCGCAAAAGTCGCCGCAAGATTCAACCCAACCCCAAGCACCACCGCCACAAGCGCAGACCACTTACCGGCCACGCCGAAGGACTTTAAAAGATTTGTGCCTGCCAGAATGGCAGGCACAGAAACAATAGCGGTTACCGGATCCATTAGCACGCCTCCTTGCCACGGGTGATCGTGTCCTTCACGAGCGCCATATTCTTATCGAACCACGCCATGACAGCCTTCACGGTGGTCTGGCCCGGGACCCCGCCGCCGCGGTCGATCTTCGTGTTCATTACCTCCTGCGTGACCTTCCCCGGGAGGAGCCCGAGGTTCGCATCGAGGTATGCGATAGTGGCGCGTAGGGTTGTTTGGCCTTGTGCGCCGGGGCCTTCCCGATCAATCGGCATATTCATAATCGCATCAGCGATCTCCTGAGCAGAAACCATATCTCCATCTCCTTCACTCAAACCAACACGGCAGCGGAACTCCGCCATGCCGAAAGACGGGTCGACCTTCCGACCCGCCGGATAACAAACTTCCTTATGGCCAAGCACCCGTGAAAGCGGGATACCGTAAGCGTCAACGAGGGCGCGAACCAACCGCACATAGACCCGCATCTGCTCCTCGGGCCACGGCTCACTGCCCGAGTTTTCGGCTTCAATCCCAATCGAATGCCAATTATCAAACGCATTTTCATGCACCCGCCCGGCATGGTAAGCAACCCCTGCCGCGATCACATACACACGCCCAGAGCGTCCTATTCCGAGTTGTGCGAGCGGGCCGTCCAGCCCGGGCCGTCCGTTCGTGACCACCCCAAGCGAGGGATAATCCGCGCCGTTCGAATACACGCTCGGGCCTGCCGTATGGTGACACACGACAGTATCGACGGCTTCCAGCCCGCCGTGCCCGCGGGTCTGCCAACCATCAACCTCTACAACATCCAGCCCGGCACCCCGGGCGACGTCAGCTAGATCAGTCAGCCACATCCATATCTCCTTCCTTAATTTTTTCTAGCGGGGGATGATGAGGCGTGGGTCGAGGAGGCGGGGGCGGAGGAAGCCGTGCCTCAATATGATCCACCAAAATCTGCGTATAAGACTGCTCCTCGTGCAACGCCATCTTCACGACCTCAAGTTGCCGCTGCGTTTCAAGCAGGCTGTCGTTAGTGGCTGCCTGTTGGGCTGCGATAAATCGGATCCGCTCCTGCTGCGCACTCACAGTTTCCTGCAATGCCTGCACTGACGCTTGGAGGGCCTCCTGCGCAATCTTGAGCGCCGCCTGGTCGGCCTTCGTCTGCTCGAGCGCCAGCTTCTTCCCCTCCAACTGCGAGTTCGCTTCCACGGCCTTCAGCTCGGCAGCATTCTTTTCCTTCGAGGAGCGCCGCTGAAGCAGATTACCTACCAGCACCCCCGCCAGGGTAATAAAAGCGATAATCACGCCAGGTTCAAGGAATCTTTCAATCATGCGACCGTCCCTAAGAGTGCTACCCGAACATGATTCCACCCCGACTTCAAATAAGAGTCGTGAGACTGGTTGTGGGTTTGGTACACCCACACGGAAATCTCGGTCCCCTTCGGGAACCAACCCAAATAAATATTCGAGAGATTATTTTCATTCACCGCGCTGGCGCGGGAAACATTCGCCGCACCGGCCCGAATCTCAATCAAGAAACGGGTCGTCGCCTGCGCCGTCGTCGTGAGTCCGATCTGTGTGTGGATCGCGTACATCCCATCCGCAGGGAGCACGAGCGCGCCTTGTTTGGCTTGGAAACCCGGCGTTGCCGCGCGCGGAGCTGCAGGGCTGGTCTGCGTCCACGTCCCGTTCGGGAGCTTGAGCTCCTCGAGGGGGGAATCCCAAATATAGGCCCCTCCCGCATACCACTGGGCTGCCGCTCCACGCTCCGGCACACAATACGTGGCACGCTCGCCACGCACCCAGAAGAATACGGGGAAGCTTCCCGGGGGTAGCCGCCCGGCTAGGGGCGCGATCTCATGAACCGTATCCACCACGACCGTAGGATGGAGCGATGCGGAATAATCATCGAAAGCCTTCTGGATATTCCGCGGCCCATCCGAATCCTGCGGGCCACTACCAACCCTAGGTGTAGTGTGCCCAAAAATGTTTGTTACCGGCATTGTTTCCTCCTTTATTTCTCAGCCATGCTTGAAGGGAGCACGAAGGCCGAAATATGCGTAACCTTCGGCCACGCCCCCGTCCCCGGGCGGGATTTATAGCCGGGGCTTCCGCCTTCACGCCGCACCTCAAAACCGATACGATACGACCTCCCCGAAACAGTGCCGTCGACGAGGTGTGGGACGTTTGAGCCGGATAGTGAGGCGTCGCCCCAATCGCCCGTATTGAGCATGCGGCCCGTGGTTTTATCCTGGACCACTAGCCGGTAGATGATGCGCCATGGGTCGCAATCCATCCGCACAGAAGACCAGACGACAAGCCGGTCGGAAGTCGCATAATACGGTGCCTCGAACCAGTGATACTGGATGCTGCCATTCGAATTGATGGCCTGGCCACTCCCGCCATATTCCCGAGCGAATACTTTCATGCCGAACACAATCCCCGGCAACGGCGTCAGCATCTTAGATTGCTCGTTATATACCGCCAACCCGCCCGGAGTATCAGCCGACAAGCGAACTTGTTCGACGCCATTCTTATACACGTGAATCCCCGAGGGGTTCATGATCGTGTTATTCCACGTCGACGTCGTTGACGCCGATGCGAAGGTGGAGCCGACGAAACGTTTACCGGCGATATTGTCTGCGGTGAGTTCCTTCGTGCCGATGCTTCCGGCGAGGATTTTGTCGGCGTTTACTGCGCCGTCAGCGATCATTACCGCACCTACTTGGGGGCGTAGGTCTAACGCGGCGATGGCGGGCCTAGAGTAGGCATTGCCCCAGTCGAGAAATACGATCTCGATCTGGGTGGTTCCCGCCGCGAGCCAGTCCCGCTTAATGATCAGGTTTTCTTTCTTCCACGAGCTATTCGCGGAGAAACTCCCGCCGCGGTAAGTGTAGGAAAGATCAGGCCCCGATTCGGCTAGGCACCGGATCGCGATCTTATAAGCCACCCAATAATTCGCGCGAACCCACCACGTGAGCACGAGGTCTTCGCCTGAGCGGGTAGGAGCCGGGACCACGAGCGAATTATTGGAGGGATTAACCCACATTCCTTTCGCGCCCGAATCGGGGTGCTCCTCTTTCTTATAAGACCAGCTCCCGCGTGGCTCGTTTTTCTCGCCGTAGCCGTTTTCGATGAGATTGCCGGGGGCGACGACGACGCTCTGGAACTGCGCGGTTTTTGCGGCGAGTCCTCCGGCCCATAGTTTGTTGATTACGGCTTCGGAGATCATCGCGTTTCCTGCGGTGAGTTTCCCGACGTCCAAATTCGCGATAACTGAGCTGTTTATTTGGGTGGCGACCCACCGGCCATCCTTATACTGCCACTGGCCAATAACCGCCCCGCCCGAGGTCTGCCACCAAATATCACCCTCAACAGCGGCCACGCTCCCCGAGGGCGTACCGGGAGAAGTCCAGATTTTATTCTTCCCGTTCGCTGCGGTTACAGCCTGGACCGCCACCTTCTCAGCCTGGCCAGCTTTCTTGCTCGCTTCGTCTGCCTTACCGCTAGCGGTATCGGCTTTCCCCGCTGCCTGGTCCGCCTTCGCGGAAGCCTGACTCGCATCACCCTGCACCTCCACCAGCACGGTTTGGAATGCCCCGAGTTTCCCATCAAGCTCCCCGAGGGTCTTTGAGGTTTCCGCCGCGGCCTGCTTACGAGCCTCTTCCGCTTCCTTGA
The DNA here is from genome assembly GCF_051265055.1 of Actinotignum saccati. Lineage (NCBI taxonomy): Bacteria > Bacillati > Actinomycetota > Actinomycetes > Actinomycetales > Actinomycetaceae > Actinotignum > Actinotignum saccati. Next base: position 35,034 of record NZ_JBOZCC010000014.1, on the reverse strand, counting down.
GCGCCTGCTCGTTCGCCGCGATCCGCCCCGGAAACTCATCGATAAGCTTCTGGGTCTCAGGGTCGATAGGTTCCGGCATGAGGCCGCCCATCGCGGTCACTTGCTCCGGCGTCAACCCGTTTTCGCGGTCGTGGATACCTGCTTCTTCCGCCGGGCCAAGCACGAGCATGGGCCGGTTATGGTCATCCACTTGGACGTTCACTAGCCCGCCGATGACGTAGGTTCCTGGCTGGCACGCCACACTCAACCTGACGCCCGCATAATCAATGATCGCGCCGCGTCGGTCTTCGGTGAGGGATTCAAGCCGGAACCTGCGAATCGGACGCGAAACCGGTTCACGGGCCCGGTCGTCATATGACCCCAACAACCCCATAAAGAATCCTCCCTTTTTATATGGTTGTGATTTCGAAATCCATCACCGGCGACCCATCCAGCGGCCACTCCACCCCCACCACCAGACCACGGGATTCCCCGAAGTCCACAATGTCATCCAAAGAGATGTGCCATTGAGTAAGCGCCCGAACCTGCAACGTCCGCGCATACTTCCCGCGCTCCCGAAGCGTATTCAAGGCTACGGTCGCGGCCTGGGCCGGCGAATCAATAGCCGGATTAGAAACCTCCTCACACACCAACCCGTAAACCTCCGGACGGAATGGCCCGAACCGCTCGGTCGCCTCCTGCGCAAACTCACCATGCGCATCGCTATTACCGCGCACGATCACGCGGTTCACCCGCCACGCACGATCAAACTTCGACGGCGCAGAAACGACGGTTCCGTCTTCGCCATCGACGAGGCGTCCCACGGGTGGCCGGTCCAGGCTGGGGGTAGGTCGAGCCTGGATAAGCCCGCCCGGGTACTCACGCAGCACAGCGGTAGATGCCTGCAAAATTTCTTCCACCGCAGCCCGCACGCCGGTCCCGAGCTTATAGTCTTTCGGCGTATTCCCTTTGATTGCGGCGTCAAAAATCGTGATATCCGGCAGGAAGGGGTCGGTGAAGATCTCGTGGAATACCTCGCCGTAGGTGCGGCCACCCATCTCTTTAGGGCGCGCCCGGTGTGCTTTATCGAGGAGGGAAAGCCGCCCATGCCCCGACAACTGAATCGTATCGGGGCCGGTTTCGATGGTTTCGAGCCAGAAGACCGGCGTCAGATAGGTTTCGCGGCTCGTGCCGTCTTCTATCTCCCATTCGATGACGGCAGTCGACCCACAGCAAGACAAAGCATCTTCGGGACGATGCGGCTGCAAATCCTCACCACAATAAATACGCGGGACGGTGACATCTAGCGCGTAATCACCCATCCCGGACTCCATGGCCTTATAAGAAACCCTCCCGGAAACAACCGGGAGGGTTAGCTGCTCACCAACGGGGCTGGTGACATGCAGCCGCGTAGTGACTGATAAACAAGATCGAGGATCCAGCATTAGATATCGCTCCTCGCGGTCAGCTCGTCGTACCAGGTGCCGGTGGTTGAGCCTTCCCACCAGGTGTCACGCTCCGCGTAAATATCCCACCAGGTATTCGCCCCCACCATCTTGAGGCCTCCCAAATCTGCGGGGGTGAGCGTGAAACTATAAGTACGCGAAGGCATATCGGTTCGCCCGGAGCGTTCCGAGCGGGCCGTACCGTTCACCCACCCGGCCTGCGAGGTTGGTACCTGGCAGTCCTCGATCATGCAGGCTTGGGGGGTGTGGATGAGGTAGAACGGGGCCGAGCCAGCGAGCAGGCTATCTGCTCGCCGGGTATCCCGCTCAGCGACGGTTAGCGCTAGAGCGAGGGTTGGCTCCGGTGGAAGCGTGGCACGCCCCACCGGCCACCGTGCACCAACAGGGAACGTGAGCGTGACGCCCGGCGTATGCTCCCGCTCCAAGCTCCCATGCCACTTGACCGGGATGCGGATGCGGCCATCGATAGAACGCAGCTCATGAGTAGCCGGAGTAGGCAGCATGGCACGCCCCACGATGGCGGTGCCAGTAGGCGAATCGAGCACATACTCGCATCCGCCTACCGCTCCGGCGTCGAGCCCGGCATACACCCCGGGAATCCGCCCACCCGGCACCACCACACGGGGGCCACGCTGGTCTACCCGGTAAAGGGTTTCACCCTCCCGGATGGTGCAGGTGATGACTGCGCCGCGCCTGGTTGTTTCTACACCCATTTCTTTTATCTCCTGTTCGCGATGGCTCGAGCTCGATCGCGCTGCGCAAGCACGCCATCAACCACACCCTCGATGCCGTTACCGAGATCGAGCCGCCCTACGATGCGCACCCCATCCAGGACAGGCGGGCCAGCCTGAATCACCCGAACCGATGGAGCGAAAGGTGCCGCGTGGACGAGCCCGCCACGCGCATACCCCGGCAATTTCAATGTGCCGTGGTGGATGGCTTCCATAAAACGGACACCCCACCGCTCCACGGTCTCCTTCGGCATAACATACTCGCCGCGATGGACAATACCCGCGGGCTCATACTTACCGCCGAGCCCCGTGTAGCCGCCCTTGTCGTACATGAGATTCCCGCCGAGCCGGGTCGCCATATTCCGACCCACGTTCGGATTACCAGAAGAGATCACACGCTCCTGAATATTAAAGAACGCAGTTCCGAGGATTTTATTGTGGTGCTCCATCACCCACCGGTCCACGCCCGAGCCATCCGCATCAACCTTGATCCAGGTACCCTTGGTCTTCGCATATTCGATGAGCTCCCCGATGGTCGCGTCGGCAGGTACGCGGTTGCCGTTGATGGTGACGAATCCTTCCGAATCCGGCATCGCATTCACTAATTCCATGATGCGCTGGTTTGCTTCCGCGGGGTTCCCATCGATAGTGATCTGGCCATTGGTTTGCTCGATCTTCGCATGCACCTGCGAAAGGGAATCAATCGCAGAGGTGTTGTCCGCGGCGATCACGGTTGCAATTTGCTCCGGGAACAGGCCATAGGTGCGCAGCAGCGCTTGAACCTGTGCCTCCGTTTCAGCCACGGCCCCCACCTGAGAAAGATAGGAATCCTGCATAGTTTGCAGCTTCGCCGTAATCTCATCCACGCCCTTACCATTATTTTTCATGGCTTCGGCGGTGGATCGCATCGTCTCCTTATAGGCTTTCGATGCCTCATGAGCGCGCTTACCAGCTTCGGTGTGGATATCGAGCGTGTTGGTGGCTGAATCAAACGCCACCTCACCAGAGGAGACCGCGGCCCGCAGTTCGTCTTCCGCGTTAGCGAAGGCAAGCTCAGCATCCACAAGCGACGCTCCAATCCCCAGGAGGGCGAGGCGGGCTTGCCGGAGCTTATCCAAGGCCGCAGCCTGTTCTTCCGCCTCCTGCTTACCCTCCTCCAGCTTGGCATTGAATGCTTCCATCGCCTCCGGCGACTTCGCAAGCTCCGAATTGAACTCGCCTTGCAGGAGCTTCATCTTGTTAGTCTCATCGATCTGTAACCCGGCGGCGTTCGCCGCCGCCATCATCGCATCACCATAAGTAGGGAAAGCTTTGATGAGATTATGGATCGCGGGTTTCGTCTTGTCCGTCGATTCATAGAGCGCCTGGAACGACGAAGTCGCCTTATCCAAATTTCCGGAGGAAACGAGTTGAGCGAGGGCCTTATCCGTGTTCCGGATTTGGTCATTAATTTCGCCGAATTCGCCCATCTGGAAGAACCGATTAAGACCACGCTTAAAGTTAATGCCTTCTCCGTAGAGGTTGTGCAAAATATCGGTGAAATCTTCCACCCCGGTCCAGTTAGTCAGTGCTTCCTGATCCATCCCAATGCCTTTGGTGAAGAAATCAAATGCCTTCCCCGACTCAAGCTTCCCAAAATTAATATTATTGAGAGTTTCCTCTAGGGACTTCGCCGCACCACCAATACCATTAAGCGACTTGGTGACCTTCCCCAGGCTGGGACCGGCGATGGATGCCGCTGTGGCAGCAATTCCGGCCCATCCGAGTAATTTCATGCCCTTCAACGCGATGCCAGCGGCCTTACCCTTACCCGCGAGCAGGTTGAGGGAGTTTGAGACGACCGGGATATTCGCGGTACGCAGGGTTTGTACCGCTCGTGCGGTATCCACGATACGAGGGGCAAGCAACAATAGCGCGCCACCCGCCAATGTGGCGCCACCCGCCAAAGCACCGAGCACCCCAACAATTCCCTTCAACGGGCCAGGGAGCTTATCGAGTAGCCCGAAGACCACCTGGATAGCATCAGCAAACACGCCCACCACCGGCGCGAGGGCTTGTCCGACGGAGATTGCGAAGTTCACGATCTGATTCCAAGCACCCTTAAGCTTCTGGGCGACGGTGTCGAATCGCTTCCCGGCTTCCTCCGTGAGCGCAGTACCCTCCCGGAACGCAGTATTACCAGCCTGGACCGCGCTAGAAAGCTTCGTGTAATTACCAGAGAGGGAACGCACGGCATTAGACATCCGCACTTCGGTAATCCCCAACTCGTCGAGGGTGGCCTGGGTGGATTGACCGGCCTCTTCCATCTTCCCGAGCCCAGTCATGAATGAAATGATGGCCCCGGCGGCGTCCTTCTGGAACGCCGCCTTGAACTGCTCAGCAGACATGCCCGCAGTCTTCGCAAACAAGGCGAGCTTCTCGCCACCCGTATCCACCGCGCGCCGAATATCAATCATCAGCTTAGACATGGCCGTACCACCGGCTTCCGCCTCGATGCCCATGGAGGACATCGCGGTGGCGAGCCCGAACACGTCGCCTTCGGTTAGGCCGATCTGATGGCCTGCGGAGGCGAGCCGGAGGCTCATTTGGGCGATTTCCGCTTCGGTCGTCTCGAAATTATTACCGAGTTCCACGAGCGACGCACCCAAATTCGGGAATTTGTCCTGCGAGGTTTGCATGATGTTCGCGAACCTGGCTAGGGTCATGGCGGCTTCTTCCGCGGAAAGATTCGTGGAGACCCCCATCTCCACCATCGCCCGAGTAAACGACAACACGTTATCGGTTTGGATACCGAGCTGCCCCGCGGCCTCCGCAACCGCCGCCAACTCCGCATGAGACATACCCGTCTCGACCGCCATATCCCGCAGCCCGTCACTAATACGCCCCAGCTGTTCGGATGTGCCGTCCACGGTCTTGAGGACCCCAGTCCACGCGGACTCCCACGAGATCGCCGCCTTCGTCGACGCCGCAACCGCACCAGTGATCACCGCTCCACCCGCGGCCACCGATGCGCCCACCGTCTGCCAAGCATCAGCCTGGAGACGCGCCGACTGGGCGAGGCGCCCCATGCTCGTATCCGCAACCTTCCCGGACTTATCGGCCTTCACCACAAGCTCATCCAAAGACACAGCGGCCTGCTTGACCTGCGAACGGAAATCCGCAGTATTCGCACGGAATACTACCTTGATGGAACGCTCAGCCACTTAACACCTCACATACTTTAACGGTCGTAGTCGACCAGAATCTTCACGCCGGGGTCGAGTTCGCCTTCCCGGTATCGGGCTTCCCGAGCCGCACACGCCACACAACAGATTTCACTTGCTTCAAAGAACGACTCGTTCGATTCGTCCCACGCCAGCAACCGGGGATAACCACACTCCCCACACAGGGAGTCCCGATAGATCGCTTCCGCTTCAGCGAGAGTGCGGTCTACCCAACCCCACGGTCCCGGCCCTTCAATCTCGAAATACTCTAGGGGCCGTATTCGCCATTCCCGAGCCACCCGAAGGCCACGCAGCCACACCGCGTTTTTAGGCAGCCCGAGAACGACCGCTAAAAATGTGGCAGATCACCCGGGACCTTCCCCGAAAGAGCACCCCACGCATCAATAAGACCATTCACCTGCTCACCAATCACACCCGAAACCTCGATGAGCTCTTCAGGCGTGAAGCGGTTCGCACCGACCATCTGGGACGCGATCAGTCCCAGGGTCAGGTCACGCTCGGTCTTGAGCCCGAGCTGCTTTAGCTCGGTGAGCTTGCCTGCCTGCCACGCCTTCGACCGATACTCAATCTCAATATCGATAGCTTGCGCCATGTAGGCGCGCTGGGTTTCTTCTAGGCGGCGTGCGAGCCGCTGCCCAGCCAAAGCATCCCCACGCTGGAGCGCCTCCACCATATCCGCCCGGATCAACTGCATCTCCACATCTAAATCCGGGCGAGCGTAGAGGCGGATGGCGGTTCGCGGGAGCCGCGCATTCTCCAAAAAATCCGCGACGTCAAAGCGGGCGGCTTCTTCTTGGAGGTTTTCTTTAGCTTCGGTTTCGGCTTGTGCGGCCCGCAAAGCATCCAAACCCGGATCCGACACCACTTCCTCCGGCTCGGTCTCGGTATCGTTTTCGGTTCCGAAATCGTCAATCACAGCTCAAACACCCCAATATTCATAAATTTCAGCAAAGAAAACAGCCTGAAACAATGCGGGGAGGAACTACGCCAAGCAGCCCCTCCCCGCATTGTTCCCGTGTCCGGGTTTTAGGCAGCCGCGGCCACCTTGCAGCCCTCGTATGCAGCAGCAATCGAAAGCGGAACCGTACGCTTCTGGTAACCCGAGAAACGGTCAGACGGCTTGCGCGGCGCCATCGTGACAACTTCATAGCAGTCGTATTCTTGGCCCTGTGCCACCGCGGCGGATTCGAGCGGGCCTTCCCGCTCCACCAGGTAGAGCGTGGTACCCGGCGTGCGGAAGAGCTCATAAGCGAAGTCCGCTTCCGCATCCGGCAGCCCGTTCTCATCCAGGTAGCGAGGGATGGTAATCGTGCCTTCATAGGAGATCGCGCCCGGCGCGTTACCCTCGCCCGGGTTACAAATCTCTGTCTCGGATACCGTGGCCTGGGAGGTTGCCCCGAGCTGATAATCCGACTTAAGAATGTGGCAGGATACCTTCTTGCCTGCCGTGAGTTCCGCGACCGTAATATGACGCGGGTCCTTCGGCTTCGTCTGCAACACCATCAGCAAAATATGCTGATCAGCAATGGTCTTGAATCCCTTACCCATTACGCCTTCTCCTTCCCCACACCGGGCTTCGCCGAGGTGGTTGTTTTCTTTTCCTTCACAAACGGGCCAGCCAGAGCGGTGCCCCACCAGCGGGCGGGGATCCGCACCGGTTCGCCCGTGTCCTTCCTATAAACGGTCATAAAATCCGACACTCTTTATTTCCCTTCAATAAAGACCGAGTATTCGTCATCCACGAACACCAAATTGGTGTCTGTGGCGCGGTTGCGTACGGTCCGGTCGACGACGACGCCGCGGGGGCAGCCGTCGAGCTGGAATGAATAGCGAGCGTATTCGCCTTCTACCGTGTGGCCTCGTAGGAGCCGCCTACAGGCTTCGAGCAGAGTCCGGGCTTGCTGGGCGTTCACCCCCACCGCACGCACCGTCACATCAGCCCGGGTTGGTGCCCCCTCCACTGGCTCTTCATCCGAGCGGGTCGCCAGCGCGTAATCGATGATCACGTAAGGCGGCCCCGCGGCTTCGGTCGCGTCGCCGTCATAAACTTTCAGCTGCAAGAAATCCAGCTGCTTTTTGATTGCATCAAAAAGAAACACGCACCACTCTCCTTTTAGATGAGGTGTTCGGTGAGTTTTTCCAGCTCCCGAATAAAATTCGGGGCCTCCGCCTCAAGCGCCCCACGCGGATCCGGAATACTCCCACCCCCACCACGAGCCCCACCAAAATAAGCAATATTCGCCAGGTTTCCGGCGCCTTGCTTGGTTGGTCCGATCTCCGCTGCATACCCCGCCGCGCGGATATCGTAAGAAATATGCCGCCCAATCCGGAAATGCCGCGAGCGGGTGGCTTCTGCCCGGAGCTGGGTTTTCACGTTCTGGGCGGCTTTCTTCACCACCGGCTTCACATGCAACGCGGTCACGGCGTCGACCTGCCCGAGGTCAGCAGCCAAAGCCCTAACCTCCGACGTATCCACAGAAACAGCCATAATTACCCTCGGGTTTCCTCGTCGACGAACACCCGATAGGCGGTCGCGTGAGTCTTGAAAGGCGCAAGCGACGCCACCCGATACTCCTTACCGATTAGTCCCGGATCCACAGATTTAAGCACCACAACCTGATCACCCGGCTGGAGCCCCCAATCACCCACCGGAATATCCAGGCGGGTCCGCGTGATCGTCAGAGAAGCCCCGGCGACCACCCGGTCTTGTTCGTATCCCTCATAGGATTGGAGCTTCCCACGCCCCTCATATATGAGGGTGGATTCCCTGCGGGCTTCCAGCCCATACACCGTAACCTCGCCCGTGAAACGGGTGACCCGCACCTGGTCGGTCATGAGTCTTTTTGCTGCGGCTCGCCCCGAGGCAAGCGCCCCAAGCACACTACCCACGAGCACCTCCTGGAGTCATCGAATCCAGCCACACCCCGTGTGGCTCAGGGAAAGTCGCCGGGTTGATCGTGAATGCACCCGTCCGAGCCCGTGGCGCGAGCAACCGCCACTCGTCCTCGGTCAGGAAAATATCCGTACGAGCCGCATCCGAAGATAAACCGTAGGAGTAGTCGTCGATCCGCTCGTTCTGTTTCCCCTCCGGGTTATTCAGCTTGCGGATGACGGCGTTGCATTCGACCATGACCGCGATTTCCCGGGCCACGCGGGTCGTGTAGTCGGGGTGGCGGGAGGTGATGAGCGCAGCCACATCAGCCAGCCAAGCATTCACCTGCCCAACCTCACCATCAACCAAGCCCCGCCCAAGCCGCGTCTCCACGTCAACGATGGTTGCAACCACTACTGCATCACCTCCCACTCAGCTCATCGGGAAGCCGGGGTGGTTGCCCCGTCCTGGATACGCACGAAGGACTTAATGTCACGGATCCGGAAACCGATCTCGATCTCCGCACGAACCGCGAACATATTCCGCTGCCACAGGTTCAGCGTCTTTCCATCCGTATCCTTGAGAGAGGATTCGGTAGAGATGTCGATGGATACGCCTTCGACGATGCCGTAGGAGGCAGCGGAGGCGAAGTCACCGGCGACGCCGATGCAATCAGTAACCCGGGGGGCGTCCATGATCGGGCGACCCAAGAAACGCCCAATCTCACCAGTACCGAGAGTGTCGGGGACGAAGAGGGGGCGTCCGGCGGTGTCGGTTGCGGCCATGAGCTTCGCCTGGAACTCCGGAGCTGCCAGCCAGGCAGAAACCTTCGCATCATTACCCGCAATCTTCGAATAGATCGCGACCAAATCCTTGTAGGTGGTCTTGTCGCCCACCTTCATGACTTCCGCATCCGCGAGAGTATCGAAATTATCACCCGGCTTGGCGGTTTCGCCCATCACGGTCTTATCGAACTCGGTCGCCAGCGCGTAGGGCAGGCGGCGTACGAGTTCGCCGTAGAGGGCGGGGGTGTCACGCCGGAACTGATTCGAGAACGGAACGATGACCGCCAAAGTGTAGGGGGTCATCTTCTTTGCCCCGAAGGTGGGCCGGTCAACCGGCTTCTCTTCGGTTTCGTCCACCCACTTAGCGGTGACGTCCCCGGTGATGGTTTGGACGGTGACGCCGGGGCCGGGGAGGGTGATCTGGCGGGAAGCCGCCATAATCGCCGACTCCTTCAGAGTCTTACCCCAGATCTCGTCGGAGACTTCCGTGGGGAGGACAACCCCGTTGGTTTTACGTGAAACATCGACAGCAGTCATAACTGTCTCCTTTCCTAATCTAATTGATTAAATTGTTGGGTTTACTTGTTGTTGAGAAGACGGTCGAGCACTTCACCGAATTGAGCCGCGGTAGAGACCGGCTGGTCACCACCACCAGCACCTTGAGTTAAGTCAGGGCGCAAGGGCGCAGCCTGGGCCGGCTTGAGATGCTTCAAAAGCTTGTCCGCTGCAGCCGCGAGCTCTTCCTTAGAATTTCCCTTGAGGAACTCGACAAGGTCGGCGGGGACCCTCTTTTCGAGGGCGACGGCGAGCCGGTCCCGCTCAGAGGTGAGCGTGGTCTTCTCGGTTTCGAGAGCAGTCTTCGCTGCGTCCCACGCTTCCTTATCCGCCGCGTATTGGGATTCAAGTTCCGCGGTTGCCTTAGCTACCGCATCTTGTACGGCCTGCTCGAGGGTTGCCTCCGGCGGGGTTTCCACCGGGGCCTCGTTGGTAGTTTCGTTCGTGGTGTCTGTGGTTTCCACGCGTGTTTCCTTCCTGTTTTGGGTATAAAAAAGTGGCCCACACAAAATGCGGACCACAAAATGGAAATTAGCGGGCTATACCCGTAGAGACGACCCGATCTTCTCAAGGAATATATTCAAGACACGACGGGAATGGACAGTTAGCTCGTCGCGGGTATCTTCAATCGACGGAATGAGCTTGTCGTCTGGGATTTTCACTCCGTAACGACTGGCACCATCCAAAGCGTAGATGAAGCACCACACGGTTCCGCCTCCGCCTTTCCCTTCAAGCCAGTAACCGTCATCTTTTGCGACGAGTTCCGGGTCTGCGTGTTCGTCGATCCAATCGATAAGAATATCGACTGGAGACCAGGGGAGTTTATCGCCGTCGACTGCGGCGTCGGTACTCATTTCTCTCCTTCTCATTCGCTGGCCGGAATTCAATGCTATCTAAGGTTTCTTCGGCAGAAGATACCTGGTCCTTATAATACTTGAGAAGCAAGTAATCGCCACGGTCACCACCAGGATCATAGTAATAAATAACTTTTGTTTGACCACCACAATATCCGGATTCGACCTGCATGGCTGTGGAAATCATGCTGTAAAAAATATCCATTTCTGACCAATCAGCACGAAATTCCGTGTTCGTATAGCGCTTATTCACAACGGCATCTTTAAGATGACCACCCTTGTCCAGACCATCAGCACCTTCAATGCCGTATAGAATTTTGCGCCACATCCACGAATCATACGGATCAAAGGGGAATTCAAACCCTGCGGATTCTGGAGGCAAGGGCGGTTTCTTCCCTCCTCCGCCTGCACCAGCCAATAGGGGCAAAATCCCAGTTCCGTCCACGCCGGCTTGGCTATTTTTCCTAGTTTTCTCCCGTTGTTTCCCGCGAGCTTTCCCGCGACTTGCAACCACGCCCATGCCGGTGCGGGGTATCATCTCCGGGCGCGCCAACTTCGGCTTCGGTTTCCGTGGCTTACCCCACCCAGCCCGAGACGGCCCACCCAGCAGCATAGGCCCGACGGGGTGTTCCCCGAACCGTAGACCTTGGCGTGCGAGTTCGGAGCGGTAGGCTTTCTCCGCCCGCACCTTTTCAACATCCGAAACACAATAGCTCGGTGTAGTCCGTGGCAAGCCCCATCGTTGCTCCACACCAGCCGAGCTATAAGGATTAATATCAGCCTGGACGTTCAGCCAATCCTGCTCCGCTTTCCAGAGTCGATGTTCGGCAGCGGTCATCGTATAAGGGTTATGCGGATCCCGGACCCCAGTACGCCGCGCTTCCAATACCGCTTCACGTGCCCTGGCGCGGGCTCCGCCATGCCCATACCGACCGTATCCTTCCCGCTGGCCACGGATAGACCCGAGCGGGTTCTGCCCGCCCTCATGAATATAGCCATGAGTCCTCAGCAGTTCTAGGGTTTGTTCGCGTGTGAGGTGGAATTGTTCGGCCTGACGGTAAATCCCATCCGGTGTTAGGCGCCGTTGGCCTCGCTTCAAGCCCTTGGCGGCGTGCCCGCGGCGAGATGTGCCCTCGGTCGTGAAGATATCGTGGCTGCCGTAGCGGCCGCGCTTCGCATTCACCACCTGGAACAAGTCCGCGCCATCTCGGATGGCCTGCGCGGAAGCCTTCCCAAACACCCGAGCCTGCTCCTCGGGTGTGAGTGAATGGAAGTACTCATACGGATCCGCAATTAGGCCTTCCGCCTTCGCACCCTTCAATTGCTTATCGGTTGCTGGGACGTGGACGCAGGAGCAGCGTGGATGGCGCAGGAATCCTTTATTCCATTCATACCTCCTGCCCGCGAGCACGAGGCAGCGGTCGCAAGGATGTGAACCACACATCCGCACATAGCCGACGTGTGGGCGGGCCACGATATCCACTGACGCCGCCTGGCGTGCAGTATCCGCGACCATCGTCTGAGCCATCGCCCCAAGCTGGACGCTGGCTCGACGTAATGCCTCCGGTGCGCCCACGCCCTGATCAATCATTTCGAGTGCTTGGAATGCGGGGGTAAGCAACCGCCCCCGCAGCTCACCACTCTCCAAAGTTTGACCCGCGAAAGCCTCCACATCCACCCACACCTTCGGCGCCACATAATCCCCGAGTTCCGCAAGCGTTTCCCCCGCATAAGCCACCCCCGCCGACGCCGCCTCATACTGAAGCTTCGAAAACACCGGGAGTGCGTCATCCAGGATGGTGTTCCAGGAGTCGACGATCCGGTTAGGCCACACACCCCGCCACAACCCCACCAGACCTACCGCGGCCCTGGTTTGGAAATCGTTAACCTTGGTCTTGAAGGTTTGGGTTGCTTCCGGAATCATCCATGCCTCCCATCACCGCCAGCAATGCGCTATCCGTGCTTTCCGCCTCGAAATACTGGCGTTCACGATTCTTCCGAGCCTCACTCCAGCCCATCTCATCCCATGTACCCTCAAGGGAGAGAATCGGGCGTCCGCCTGCGAGCTTCTGGAGCGCATCCGCCTTCTGCGCAAAAGTCGGCGTCCCTGGATCCTGCCATTCAACCCGAACCGAATTACCCACCGGCCACTCGCCGTCAATCATTCGGGTAGCGATATCCACCACCCACGAGATTGCCTTACCAACCTCCGCGTTCGAGCGCTCCACGGTCTTCACCAGACGCGCTTCAGCAGCCCGGATAGCGCCCTCCGCCTGCGGAATAGATGTAACATTCCCGAAGTACGAGGAAGGGAAACCGGTGACTGAGGATGCTAGGCGCCCGTAGAGGTCGAGGGCTTCCCGGAACGCCGACATATCAGCCCCGGCGAGTGTGCCCACTTTCGCTTTTTCATTGGAGAGCGCCCACACTGAAGTCATATATGACTCCCATTGGGAGAGCGGGTTACCTGCGGGGTCTTGGAAGTCCTCCGGGGTAGCACCAAGCACATACTTCCGCGGTAACGCCGTAGTCTCCAACCCATACTGCAACCCGGTGAGAGCACGAACAGCGGCGGCGGTCACCGGCACAATATCCTTCATTTCGGATAAGCCGTCCCAATCGCCGGTGCGCTGCCGGTTCACGGCCATTACCACCGGGACCCGCCCCAGGTTATGCACATCCTCATCCAAGAGCACCCATTTTCCACCCTTCACCGACAGCACGCAGGTGCGGTCCGGTAGGTATAGGGTGACGCCACGGGTAGCGATAACAGGGTCGGTGCGGTCCATCCAGATCTTCAACGCGGCGGTGATCCGCCGGGTGCGCGGGTCAATACGAACCGCCATCGATAGCGGTGACTCCACGGTCACTACCGGTAACCCGCCCGGGGTATCAGGCGGGCCGACCACGAAGAACGCCCGCCCATAAATCAGCTTATCCCGGATAAACATGACGGTCTGGGAATCCATCGAATTAAACTCGAAAAGCTTATTAGCGCCCTCCGAGGATTCATCGGATTCCCGATCAATCAGATTCTTCACCTCGGAACGCTCAGTGATAGCTTCCACGGTGACAGACGGCCATCCGAGCATGGTTTCTAGTGCTCCGAGGGTGGGCGGGATAGACAGCCCGAGTTTTGGTAGGCGTGCTGTTCCCTCATACCACGCCCGATATTCCCGATACCGCCCGCTAACTACTGATAGGCGAGCGAGCAAATCTTGGGCGGTTTTCTTAACGTCAAGCACAGATGCGCCCCCTTTAGTTATGTTTTGTGTGTGTTTAGCAGAATGCGATAACCCGGCGGTCTTTCTTCTTACCCCACCCGGTAGCACGCATATCCGAGGCGGCTTCATGCGCCAAAATATCCGCCATCAAAATATCAATCTTCATATGCTCCGCAGGCTTCCCTAAAATATACCGATCACCCGGCTTCGCAATCTTCCGCGCATGCAACGCATGAAGACGCGCAATAGGATCCCCATCATGCGAGGTAATCCCCTCCAAGGAATCCTCCATAAACCGCGTCAGCGCATCAAACATCCGCCCGATCTGATTCGTTGGCCACTGCACCACCACATCCTCCCCATATAGAGAAGCCCATGTGTCGGCTTGAGTCTCCCAATGCCGCGGATCAACATACATGCGCCCCACCTTGTAGCGGGCGAACATTTCTCGAACCGCCGCGTCGACTTCCCCGCGAGGGATACGCCCCTCCGGCCAAGCTTTCGGATCCCAAAAAGCAGGCCGACCATCCGGCCCATACGTCGGCGTAAACCGATACCCGGACACGGTCTCGACACGGAGCGCGGTCCAATCCCCGGAACGGGATCCGTCAAACCCGAGACACACCTGCTCCCCATCCGCAACCGTTTGGGGGTTCGCGGTGGCATCCCACGTGGCCTCTTGCATATATGACCCGAGGCCCTGCACGAGCTCATTACCGAAAAACCGCCGCGCAGTCGTCGGATCCTCCTTGAGCAGCTCCGCAGCCTCCGCTTCCACCGCATTCAAATCAACCCACGGCGAGCCCGCATACACAAACTCAAGAATCTTCCTCCGGTCATGCTTCCGCGCGAAATCCCACTCCAAAGGATGCTTCCGATAAAACCGAAAAATATCCTTATCGCTAGAGGTATAAGTGCCCTGTGCGGAGGAATCTTCCATCGGGTCATACGGATTCGTGAGTTCCATGGCCCGCCCAGACATGCCCGCCAGGCCCCGGCGCATCGTCGCCCACGTCTTCTTCATCTTCCCCGTATAAATACCCGACTCGTCACCCACCGCGAAATGAATCGGATTACCGAGTTTAGAATTCGGGGCATTCGTGATCGGGTCAATACGCCCGCCCTCCGGCAAGCGAATAAATCCCTCCCGCACCCGCATCTGCTCAGCCAGCGGCCCCCGGCGAATCATCTCCTGGAGAGGCCGATAAATATTATCAGTCTGCTCCTCGGAGGTTGCGAGGATCTGGATATTAGACATCGGGCGGGGAATACCCATCGGCTCGCCCTCTTCGTAGGCGTATTCCCACCCGCAAGCACACCCGTGGTCCGCGCAACGATAAATATCACCTGGGACAGCGAACCCAGCGAAAATACAAGGCCCTACTGCCTCGAAGCAGATTGTCGCGGCGGCGTAAGGTGACTTCCCGAGCTTTTGCGGGCCGATGACGAGGGAGCGCCGATAGGTGAAATTGGGTGCGCCTACCGGGCGCGCCGGATCATAAGTAGCCGTATTTTTTACGCGGTAGTGATTGAGTGAACACCACAGCTGCCAGCCCACCTCCACGAATGGGGAGCCCATAGACCAGCCGTCGGCGACGACGCAATGGGCGGCCACCCAATCAGCTTTTAAGAACCCCAAGGTGGGGAAATCGACTACCCATTCATCGGGCCATTCACGACTCATCTTTTCTTTAGCCTGCTACTTTCAGGACGCGGTCACGCGCAGAAACAACCCCCCTCACCGGCCCAGTAGCAGCGGTAGCGGTCGTGGTTTGTGTCTCCTGCGTACCTATCTTCCAGCCATTCTCCTTCAACCCCGCAGGCGTCAACCCGAGCTGATCACGATAGCGGTGTAGCTGACCAATCAACGCAGCGGAGGAGGATTCTTCCACCCGGGCTTCTACCCGGCACATTTCCGCGATGATCGGCCACCGCCACTCATCCAACGCCCACGCACACGCTTGCGGGCTCTTCCAATGATTCTTCCAAATCGCCCGCTCCCGAATCGACAACGCGCTAATTTCCCCGGCCTCATCCAAGAGCGGAGGGGTAGGGAAAGCCGGAATCATGCCCTTATATCCCTCCGGGGGAAGAGCAGTGAGGACGATGCCCTTGCGTTCGCTGTTGCGGGAGTTCGGGTCGAAGCTGGGACCGGATCGGTTGCGTGCTCCACCTCGTGCCATAAATAATCACCCCTTCATGGAGAACCCCAGGTGTCCCGCCTAGTTGAGTAGCAGGGGCAAGGCTGCCGGGTGGTTGGGTGTTCGGCACTCTTGTCCCCTAGGCGGGGCCCCGGGGTGATACGAGAAAGATTAACACGGCGTCTTGAGTGAGGTTAAGTCTGTGTGGCGGGGACGGTGAATAATATTATTTTCTACGTGTGCTTATTGTACACCACCTGTTAGATAAATATGTTCAGTTTCTACATGTTGAACGGTCTGAACCCGGCGCGCGGTTTTTTCCCCTCACCAGCGGGTTAGACCCTTGAGGATTCAAGCATACCCCCCTGGGGGTGTGTCACGCGCCACAATCACAGGAAGGTTGAAAACCCGCAGCAAACCGCGCCCGCGCCCGCCCAGCCGCCACCACATTACACCGAGGATGAGAAATCCCAACATAAACCTCACGCGAACCATCCTCATGATCCAAATGAAACTCAGGCACGACCAATCTTCCACGCTCATCACGGCTTGCTACGATAACGCCCCCGCACCGGGCGCACCGGTACAACTTGCCACGCCGTAAGCCCTCAAGGTACCGGGCCCTTACCGCTCGGTGCCTGGAGCCGTAGCCCCTCTCCCGGTTGGTACCCCGGCCCTGCTCCCACTCGGTGAGGTGGGTGGCGCAGTAGCGGGCGGTGTTGGGGATGAGGTTGGGGCAGTTTGTGTGTGGACAACGTTTCATTATGGAATGACGTTCCTTGTTTTTTGCATGGTGGTCCGTAGAAAGTGTGACACTTATTTTTTGTTTATGCAAGTGCGGGTGTCGAGGAGGTTGACGAGGCCGCCCTTGGTGGTGAGGTGTCCGCGGTGGATCCATTGGCGGATGCGGGATAGGGGGATGCCGAGGAGGCGGGCGGCGTCGGTGGTGGGTAGCCAGATGGTGGGGTTGGTGGTGGTTTGGGCGAGGTGGTGGGTGGCGCGCGTGTGGGTGGTGGGGGTGTAGGTGTGGCCGCAGGTGGGGCAGAGGGTGTAATCGGTGAAGCCGTCCTCGCATAGGGGGCGGGTGAGGTGGGTGCCGCAGGTGGGGCAGGGTGTGGGGGTGGTTTCGGGGTCGAGCCCAGCTAGGCGGGTGGTGGTTTGGTAGATGTCCCAGATGGTTGCGCAGGTTTCGGCCCAGGTGTCGGCGTCGAGGTGGGTGTGTGCGCGGATGGTGGTGTTAGCGAGCCATGTGCAGGAGAGGCGGGGTGTAGGGGCGGGGAGTGAGAGTTTTTCGGCCCATTCTTGGGCTACTTCGTGGAGGATGGTTTCGCAACCTTGGCGGGTGCGGATGGTGCCGCACTCCCAGTCATCGGTAACGCGGTCGAGTCCGTAGGGGAGGGTGTCGGGGTTGTGTGCGTGGTGGGGGCTGTTTGCGGGGTGGTTGGTGGTGAGTCCGAGCCAGGTTTCGGGGGTGGGGATGTGGGTGAGGTTGGTTTGGATTTGGGTGAGGGTTTGGCGGGCTTGGCCGGGGGTGGGGGCGTGCATGGCGGTAGCTTAACATTGATTTGTTTTTGAGGTTAATTTGTGGTGGAGATCATTAACGTATTTTACCCGCTCATGTTGCCATATGGCACTATGGGCGGGTAAAATTATAGACACAAGGAAAGAAAGGAGGTGAAGATGGAAACCTTGACACGAGTCCTAGCCGGCCTGGGAGATATTGCAGCAATCGTAGCCGCGATCGCAGTCATCTACCAGGACCGCAAGGACTAACCAGACGGAGGAAACCTCCCGGAAAACCTCCGGGAGGGGAACTCCCTCCCGTCAAGGCTACATCACCAATCATGACCAAAACAACCACTATCGCAGTAATCATTATGGCTGCCGCTCAACTAGCGCACCACGTGACCGCGCTTCCTATGTGGGCGGATCTGCTAGCCAGCATCACCGCTATCGGTGCAGCTGGGGTAGCCATCTGGAACGCAAGAAGGGAGAAAGCTAAATGACAGTCAAGTATTTGACCTTGAATGGGGTGGCTCGTCGCCTGGGTATTTCGCCGCAAACCGCTAGGCGATATCGGGATGACGGGAGGCTTCCGGATCCGGATTGTGTGCTCGGGGAAGGCCGCGCGGTCAAGCACGGCTGGCTACCCGAAACCGTCGATGCGTGGAACGCTTCGCGTCCGGGTCACGGTGGGCGACCCCGGAAGGTCGTGGTAAAGGGGTAATAATTTTTCCCCGCGTGTAGGTCGCCGGGTCAGGAAACCTGGCGGTCTACACGCGGGGAAATGTGTCCCGGTTGCCACGACCCACTAGGAGCAATTCCAAGATTAACACCAGGGCGAGCGTGGGGTTAAAAATCCGGCCCTGGACTTCCGACCGCGGGGTTGGGTGGCGGTACCGGACGTGTTGCCCGCAGCCTACACCGCCAGAATCGCTAGGAGCCAATCTCAGGCCCTTTCACAACCCTAACTAAGCATAGGTACCGATCCTACCCTAAAAGTCTCCCAGAGCGCATCCTGTGCGCGATTTGACGGCATCCAACAACGCACCCTGGGTTACCTGCTTCCGGGCCAAAGCCAGCGTCACGTCCTCATCCATCGAACCAGCCACCACCAGGCGCGTAATCGTCACTGGCTTTTGCTGGCCTTGCCGGTAGAGGCGCGCGTTGGCCTGCTCGTAGAGTTCCAGGCTCCACGGCATCGAAAACCAGACCATGAACCGCCCGCCGTCCTGGAGGTTCAAGCCGTGGCCTGCGGAGGCCGGATGAATCAAACCCAACGGGATCCGGCCCGCGTTCCAATCCCGGAAGTCCACCGGATGACTCAGAGGGCGGGCGTTCGGGAAGCGAGCCATAATCCGCTGCAAATCATGCTTCCACCAAAAAGCCACCAACACCGGCTCACCATTCGCCGCCTCGAGAGCATCCTCGAGCGCATCGAGCTTCGCCTCGTGAACCGGCAGCCATGTGCCATCTTCGAGGTAGATCGCTCCGGCTGCAAGCTGCAAAAGCTTCCCTGCAAGCACCCCGGCGTTACCCGCATCGACGGGTTTCCCGTCGAGCTCGGTGATCATTTCGCGCGAAAGCTGGTCGTAGGTGGCTTGGGCTGCGGGTGGAAGCTCAAGCGTCCGATCCACGATGGTGAGGGCGGGGAGGTCGAGGTGGTCTTTGGCTTGCATCGAGAGCGTGACGTCTCCGATCCGGGAATAGATTTCCTGGTCTGCGCCGGGGCGGGGTTTCCAGGTGAAGACCTGGACCGCATTGCGCTTATCCGGCAAGAAAAACTCGTTGCGGTAGGAGCCGATGTTTTTTCCGAGGCGTTGGCCTGCATCGATGAGCCGATATTGGGCCCAGAGGTCGATCAGGCCGTTGGGGGTGGGGGTTCCGGTGAGGCCCCACATGCGCCGAATTTTCGGCAACGCCCCACGAAGTACCCGGAACCGGGCGGCTTTGTGATTCTTGAAGCTGGAGAGTTCGTCGATGATGACGGTGTCCCAGGTCCAGGGATAGTTTTTTGCGAGCCAGGCGAGGTTTTCGCGGTTGATGATCGTGATGGGTTTGCCGGATTCGACCGCGGCTTTGCGTTTCGCAACTGGCCCACAAGCCACCGCGTAAGCATCCTTGAGGGGTGCGAGGTGGTCCCACTTCGAGAGTTCTTGTGGCCAAGTGGTTTGGGCAACCCGCAAGGGGGCGACGATCAACACCCGGCCCATAGTGGCCTGTTCGTGGAGTTTTGCGAGGGCTGTGAGGGTGATGGAGGTTTTACCCAAACCCATGTCGAGGAAGAGCGCGCCACGGTCATGCTCGAGGAGGAAGTTGATGGCGGTTTGCTGGTAGGCGTGGGGTGTGTATTTCACCGTCCCACACCCCCTCGCGGGCCTTCGGGGTCCTGGATGCGATCCAGCACGGTCTCGATGTCTGCGGGGTCGTCAAGGACGAGCGCGGTGAAGCCTAGGCGTTCCAGCTGCCGGATCCGCTGGGCTTGGATTGGGCGAGCCACACAACCCGGTTGTTTGACTTCCACGAACCCGATTCGGCCTTCGGGTAGGAGGATGATGCGGTCGGGTACGCCTAGGGTTCCGGGGCTGGTGAATTTCCAGGCTAGGCCGGAGCGTTTTTTGGTTTGGGTGACTAGCTGTTTTTCGATTTCGCGTTCAAGCATTGAATGTTTCCTTTCGGTTCGGGTGAAGTGTGCTGACCGGGGGATGCTGGGAACCACCCCCTGACCCCCCTTAAGGGGGGGTCAGGGGGTGTGGTCCCCGAGCACTTCCCGAGGTTTCAGGTCATGCTTACTTTTCGGTGATATACCAACGAAAAGTCGAGTTCGGCATGGGTCGCTTGACCGGGGGCGACCTGACCTGGCCGCCTTATCCCCTCCTGACCTACCTGACCCCATAGTGACCAACCTGACCGCGGTCAGGTACTTTTCGTTGACATAATGCGAGGTCAGGTACGTTTTAGGTGTGACCTGACCTGAGGTGTTTAGGTCAGGTTTTGAGGTGGTTGTAGGGCGACCTGACCGCCCCGTTCCGCCGTCCGGGTCAGGCCTAGTCATCGTGACCACTCCTAAAATCATCGATTTCGAGGACCTGCGGAAGCTGTTTGCGTTGCCGAATCGCTTCGCGTAGACAGTCGGTGGACACGCTTATGTCGTGTTCGCGGAGGAGTTCGCGGGCCCTATTGCGGCCGATGTCTTCGGGCGCGTCTAGCTCGTCGAGGGCCTTAATAACTTCGTTGACTTTCGCTTCCCATGCGGTGATGGGACCCGCCCCGTTCACTGCGTGCCGGAGTGGGTCGGGTTCGCGGCGTAGCACGAGTTTCCTCTCACCAATCGACATGCGCGCGGAGTCTAGGCTCAGCATGAGGGTGGATCCGTCTTCGGTAACTTTATGAAATTTCCAGATGGCGTCGACGTCACCTGCCTTCGCGGAACCACCACGCTGCCCCTTCTCCAGGTCTTTGCCGGTGTGGTCTAAGCGCACCATCGCAATACCCGCCTGCTTGAGCTTCAGCCCGGTGTGCTTATAGAACGACAACCACGTGTCATTCTCATTCTCTTCACCATTGACCGCGCGGCTGATGGTGTCGATAACGACGAGATCGCACGTGTAGACCCGGCAGGCTTGGAGGAGTTGTTCGGCGCCCTGCTCGGTGTCTAGCCCGGCCAGTACAGGGAAAGAAAGGTACTTTAGCCCGGTGAGGCGTTCGGGGTTGAATCCCATGGCCTGCAAGCGCGGGCGGATGTCGCCTTTCGGGTCGTTCTCGAAGTCGACGTAGAGGACGTTGTGTGGGCGGTCGGGTGTTGCGCCGAGGCATTCGCTGCCTTCGGCGATGTGTGCGGCGATTTCGAGCATGAGGAGGGATTTGCCTACTTTGGGGGGTGAGTAGAGGGCTACACCGCGCCGGTATGGAATCAAGGGGTAGAGGATCCAGTCTTCTTCGCTTGTGTCGGCCCAGAGCTCGTGCCAATTAATAATCGGCAAATGCTGGAGGACTTGTTGTTTTATGGCTTCTTCGTCGCTGATGAGCTCGGGTTGGGTGGGGTCGGGTTGGGTCGGTTCGGGGGCGCTCGCGCTCGCGGTCGGTGCAGGAGTAAGGGCCGGTGTGGGTGCAGGAGATGCCGCCTGGGCCGCACCACCCGCGGGGGTGCCCGCTCCCGAAGCCTGAGCCACCACCGGAGCCGACGCCGACGCCGACGCGGGTAGGACGGTCGTCCGATATTCCGGCTTATCCGCAAGATCGGGTACCACACGCGGATGCTGCGAGCCAGCCATACCCCCGGATTTGAGGGTGCGTTCGGCTTCGAGCTCAGGCAATCCGGCCTGGAGCGCGGCTTGTAGCAAAGTGTCGTAGGCGTGTTGGGCTTCGAGGTGACCGGAGGCAACCAACTGCGCGATATTGAACGCTGCGCTGTTGAGGGTGTCGTTGCGGGTGCCCTCTACCGCGCTAGCTACTTTGTTAGCTTCGCTGGTGAGGGCGGCGCGTCCGTAGACGTTCCCGCCTGCGGTTTGGGGTTTAAATAGTTGCGCGATGGGGCGGGTTGGTTTGGGGGTTTTGAAGAGGTCATCGAACCGAGGCATCGGAATAAGGGCTCCTAGCAGTTGTTGTTTTTCAGATTCTGGAAGTCTTGGGGTGTGGGCCATTCCCATCCGCCCCACCGGTAGTTGTCCCGTGGTCTACCGGGTTTCGGGTGGAGCTTGGAGGGTGGGGCTACCACGTAGCCGCCTTTGCCTCGGTAGTCGATGCCGGGGAGTAGCTGCGTGGTGTTTCCGTGGCCGCGGGGTGGGATCAAATAATGGCGTCCGCGTGGAGTCCATACTGTTAGGCCGGGGCGGGGAATATCCCGGCGCCGGATATATCCCCAGAGCTCATCTGCGGATTCGAAAGAATCAATATCGATGGCATCGAACAGGATGCCGGTGGGGATACCGATATTCGCCTGCGGGATATCGCCCCACCACGCGGCTATTTGCTGGAGGTTGGTGGTGGCGTCTTTGAAGCCGTGCCTGCATGCGGGGCGTTTCTCACCGGGTACGCACGGGAAGACCGGGATCCCAATACCGGCGTACCAGTGGGCCGCCTTCGCGAGCGCATCCGGTGCGCTCAACCTGGCTTCTTTCGCATCCTCGTAAGCGTTCATGACTCGCACGGCTTCTTCGCGTGCGATGGGGTCGTAGTGGGAGTCGTACCATTGGGCGCAGGCTTGCTGGTAGCTCATCACTTGCTGCATCGTGTTCTCCTTATATATGGGGGTTGTTTTTCGTGGCCCACCCGGTGCTTGCATCCGGCGGGGTCCCTAATGGTGTGGGCCTACCTCCTCGTGTTAGAAGGGGAGGGCGTTATCGAACCCGCCCGGAGGGGTTACTGACGCCGGAGCTGCCGGGGCTGCTGGAGCTTGCGGGGCGGGTGCGGCCCACCCTTGCGGGGCTGCCGGAGCCTGCGGGGCCTGCGGGGCCTGCGGTTGTGCGGGGGCCGGGTTACCCCACCCACCCTGAGCCTGCGGGGCTGCGGGTGCTTGGGGCGGTTCAGGCGCCTGGAACCGCGAAGCTTGGATCCGCTCCCAGCACTGCGCGCCAAACTGGGTCTCCTGCTCACTAGCCGCCTGCAGCAGCCACGGCGCAGACTGGCCCGGCTTCGCCTGCCCCTGGCTTACGCGCCCGATCACGAGCTCTCCGATCCGGTTCTTCAGCTGGTTCACCAGCATCCGCGGGAAAATCAGCGTATCCTCGAACGATTCACCAGCCGTGGGGCCGTCGAGCACCCAAATATCAGCGTGAATGACGTCGCTCTCGCCATAGGTAGTTTTGAAGCCGGTCTCATGCTGGGTGGGCTTAATGATCAATAGTGCGCCGTTGACTTCACGCCAAACGATTCCATCACCCGGAGCAGCCGGTGCAACGAAAGGGTTAGTGGACATAATTTTCTTCTCCTTATATATAGGGGTTGTTTTTAGGGTTAGAAGGGGAGGTCTTCGAGCAGCATCTTTTTGCGTGCCGCAGCAGCATCATTAAATTGCCTACTCCACGAGTCTTTATTCGCGTGGTAGATAGCCGCAAGCTCATCGAGCGTTTGCGCTACTTCGATCAGGTCGAGCACGCCGGGGCCTTGTGGTATTTCGATGGGTTGCATCCAATAATCGAATTTATGGGAGCGATATTGCCGGACTTTGGTGGCAAGATGGACATTTTCCCACCCGGCCTTGATGTTGAGCCAGTAGAGTTTGCAGGTGTTTTCTCCTTTCGGCAGGTGAACAATAATCCCGTAATCGCGGTCGACGTCGAGGGGGGTGCGCTCGAATGTTTCGGGGTTATATAGTTGGGAGTTGGCGTAGACGGCGAGCTGCATCGCGAACTTCCCTGCGCCCCAATCCACCGAACCGGTCTTAAGATCGCCCACGTAGTTTTTGCCATCCACCCGGTAGATGCGGTCGAACGTGCCGCCGATCTTGAGTTTGTCGTTGACGACGAAAGTTTCAATATCGACGACCTCGAGCCCGGCTTGGTCACGCATGGCCTGGTAGGCGTCGATGTCGGATTGCCATGGCTCGCCGATATTCGTGATTTCCTCGCCGCGGTCGAGGCGTTCGGTGAAGGCGTGTAGTTCTGTGCCGATGGTTGCTGCGGAGGTTGCCCCGGCATGCTCCTGCGCCGCCTCCACAATCTTATTAAGCTTCTTCTTCCCCTCCGGGCTATCCGGATCCGGGATACCTTTGACTTGGAGGGCCAAATCTTCGCGGCCCGCGATACCCCGCGCCGCCATACGCGCCTTCCACATCATCAAATTCGCTTTATCGTCCAACGCATCCACATAGGTGGTGCATCGCGTGTAGGCGACCGGCTTACCACCCCCTACTGGGGTGATGAGGGGTCGGTCCCAGCGGTCGCGGGGAATGTTTTTCCCTGGCCCCGTCTCGGGGACCGTAGTCAATTTCGTTGTTGTCATTTTTGTTTTCTCCTTGGTTTGTGGCATCGGAAGCAATAACCGCGTGCAGCCAGCCTGGCTGCCCGCCACGCGGGCTTCGCTTCATCTTTTCGATAGAGCGGGATACTGCACCCCCTACACCGCTCCACCCCTAGCGGGGGTTGGGGTTGGGTGTTGTAGTCATCCCATGAGATCGCGTTGGTGACAGCGATGCAGTCTTTACAGAACCGCCCGTGCATTTTGCGGGGTTTCGGGCCGCCACAGCGTTCGCAAGTGGTCATTCTTCGGCTCGCCGCCCGGTAGGTTTACTTGAGAGCGCAGTCAAGAGTGCCTGGACGAATCGCTCGAACCGGCTAAATGGCGCGGGGTCGAGGTGTTTACCCATTATTTTCTTCTCCTTCGGTTTCGGCGTGCTTCGGGTCCGGCTTCGGCATATAGGAAAGGTCAGTTTCCGTAATCCGCAGTGCCTCCACGACCTGATTCAGCGCGACCGCGTAAAGATTGTGGATAAATGCTTTTGTTTGCACGCGGAAGATATCGCGGCGGTCGTGGATTTCTTCCTCTTCGCTGGGGTCTCCGAACGCCCCAGCAGAAAGCCCATTATCAACAAACTCCTGCAACCGCTGGCACGACTCAAGCACCGTGGACACGTCGTTAATGGTGGTTGATAGCCGTTTAACGTTACCGATATACCGCGTGACAGCCGTGTAGGTGTCGTTGATTCTGACCGTGTCGTCCCCGGGGTTAATAACATTTTCTATATCCTCCACCGGACGCCCGGTGTTATATGCGATGATCTCGGGGGTTAGTTCGAGTTCTCGCATTAAGGTTTCGAGGTATCTCATGCTTGTGTCCTTTCTTTTAGGGTGTTGGTGAGGGCGGCGCGGAGTAAATCGGCGTCTGCCTGGGTGGAAGCACCGGATGCCACTTTGGCTAGCGCAACTTCGATGGCGTCCCCGAGGTAAGGCGAGTTGAATACTTGCTCGCATCCGCAGGTGAGGGCATGCGCAAGGTTGATGAGGCAAATATGGAGGATTTCCGCGTGTTTCGCTGCTTGGAAAGACACCATAAGACACTGACCGGCCAGGTCTTCCACGAACGGCGGCTCCTGGTTGATAAGCCCGTCCCATTCTTTCATCGTGGCGATGAGGTCATCCGCAACCTCATCGATAACCCGACTGAGCTCCGAATGCTCAGCGAGAACTGGATGCTGATTGCCCATTATTTTCTCCTTTCTGGACTTGGTCACGCCACTCCTTCAGGGTGCCGGTGAGCAAGCATCCGAGGTCCCGGATTGTCCGGGCGTCTGCTTCCAGCTCTTCCGCAAGCCGGATAGCCTCCGTGAAGGTATCCTCAGACGGCGCCTGATCGGCGATGTATGTGTGGGCGAAGAGTTCGAGGATTTCTTCACGCCGGATCCGCATGTGGCGCGTAAAAATATTGAGATTGCTAGTAATATTGAGGATTTTCTGTTTCATTAGGCGTCCCCGTTGATCGTGTCATCCAAGAGCTTCTGCCGGTCACGCTCCAGCGCGCGCGGGTCGATATCATGGAATTTCGCCACCGCAGGCTCCGGATTCCAAATCCACTCCTCCGGGTCCTCATATTCGCCCGTGACCCAATCGATAAATGCTAGACAGGCGTTATATTCTTTCGAGATTTCGTCGAATTTTGCGAGTTCGGGGTAGCGTTCCGCGAGATTCTTATTCATTAGTTTTCCTTTTCGAGTAGTCGGTTGAGTTTGGCTTCGAGATTGTCGAGTTGGGTGGCAAGCCGGGCTTGGTATTCCCGGATTGCAGCAAGGTCTTTTTGAGCCGCGTAGAGTTTCTCGGTATCCACGCAGGAGGGGTAGTTACCGCGCGTGTTACCGCGAAGCTGCGCTATTGTTTCCGCAAGAGTGCCGATGGTTTCTTCTGCCTGGACTCTTGCCCTGATAAATGCAATTGCTTCTTCAAAAGTTCGGGTTTTCGCCATGATTTCCTTTGGTTATTTGTGTTCGTTGAGCCAGATCAGGTAAGCAGCCACGAGCATGAGGCCGGCCATAATGATCACCATCAGGAGGCCCTCTCGCATTTTTCGATCAAGCCCAAGTCGACCTCCTGATATAGCGAGCAGGCTTCATGGATCCGGCCTACATCTAAGGCCGCTTTAATAAGGAGGTCTTGCGGGCCATACCCTGACGGGATCCTTTCCTTTTCCCTCGAAGCAAAGTTATCTAGCATGTGCGCGAGATCTTCTACTTCGGCGTGTAGGCAATCAAATATCCGGGCTTTCAGGGCTTCTTTATATTCTTTGAGCGTTAAGGGCTTTTGGTTATCCATGGGGCTTATTCACCTTTCTTCTCGTGGGTGGCTCGGGGTTGGGGCACATGCCCGGACGGCAAGCTTTTAAGTGCTTCGTCCAGGTAGTGGAGGGTGTCTTTGGCCTGGAAGGCGCGTCCCTGGTATTCGGCTCGCAAAATGTTAAAGACGTGGTAATATTCTCCGGCCCAGCAGGCCTCGTTACATTTTTCTTCGTATTTTTCGGCGAGCTGCTGGTAGTAATCGATGGTTTTCTCCAGGCGGTCACGCAATCTCTGCGAGATCTCTTTAACTAGATCGCGAGTTCGATGTGTCATTATTTTCACCTCCTTCCAGGTCAGTAATGGTGGGTGGGGTGAGCGTGGTTGCGTTCACCCATCCGAGGAGGGTTGTGTAGGCTTCGAGCATGCCGTCGGTATAGGTGGCCCAGTGGACCCATTTTTCGGCTTCCAGATATTCACCTTCGGCGAATGCGTCTTGCGCGAGCTCTTCCCATTTTCTCTTTTCGCACTGTTGGTCGTCGATGCTGAATTTCAGGGCTTGCGTGATGCGCTTCGTGTAAGCGTCCCATGCCGCACGCACAGCCTGGTCGGGGGTTAGGGGTCTCATTTATTCTTCTCCTGCGGCTTCGGCGTCGGCGAGCTCAGCTTCCAGCGCTTCATTACGCGCATCCCACAGCACCCCGGAAGCGGTGCGAGCGGTCGCGTAGAGGTCTTGGGCGAGGGCCTGGATATTCCCGGCGCACCGGTTCGCGTATTCCAGGAATCCGGTTTCTTCTCCGCGGGAGTGGCGTGAGGTTTCGTAGGCTTCGGTCATCGCCCGCGCGAAATGGTTAAGCCCAGCAGCTTGCGCTTCAGCCTGATAGACGATCTGCGGGAGAGAGGACGGGCTTAGTTTGTGGGTGGGTTCCATGGGGTCGCTCCAATAATCAGGTAGGTGGTTGTGTAGGTGTGTCCGACGAGGATCGCGAAAGTGACGAGCAGGGAGATGATGCTGTTGCCTTGTAGGGCGAGGATGAGCCCGGTAATAATCAGGGCATATATCAGGAGTGCTGGGGCGATAAGTAGCGCCGTGTAGTAGGAGCCACGTCTAGCTTGCTGCCTGCGAGTCGATTGCTTGTAGTTTTTCGTTGAGGGTGTAGAGGTGCTCGATGATCGCCGCATTACGAGCTTTGAGCCGGGTGTAGGTGGCCTGTTCATGGTGGTTAAGTCCTTCCATGCTGGTGTTGTTCAGCAAATAATTCGATGAGAGTGAGGATTGATAGATTTTTTGTAGCTGGACCTCGATGAGCCCGAGCTGGCTGGTGAGTTGGTCGTAGGCGAGGCGCTGCGCATGAAACATTAAGCTGCCTTGGGTGGGTAGAGTTGCGTCATGGATTGGGTGAATGTGGTCCCGATGGGGATCTCCGTTATTGCTGCCGGGGTCTCGGTCTGGCAAGGGGTAGAGGCTAGGCGTGCCAGGAATGAAGCACGGGAAGCGTCCGAGCGTTCCGCGGCGGCTGCCGAACGGTCAGCGAAGGCCGACGAGACGCTAGCGGAGTTAGCGGTTCGGGAAGCGTCTTTGCGGACGATGCCTTGGCAGATAGAGTGGGTTGCTGGGCAGGCGTATTCCCTCGTAAACACATCCAGGGAAACGATGCGGGACGTGTCGATAGAATTCCCAGAAAACTCGTTTACTCGAGGGGATTTCCCGGTCGACGTCGAGGGTGGTTCGAGTGTGGATTTCATTTTTGCTCCTACGCTGGCGAGTCCGGGGGATCGGGTTACGGTTCGCTGGTTGTGGCCGGATGGGGATCCGGGGAGCTGGTCAAAACGGTGCCTTCCACGGAATCCAGCATGAGCGTGACATCCGCGAGGATTAGCCCTCCAGGAGTGATCCTGATTGTTATTGGGCTTCCCGCGTAGATCGCGAGCGCTTGCCCGTTAGAGTCGAGAATTTGTTTTACTTGCATGACGGGTTCTTTTCCCCCGTTAACGGTTCGTTGTAGTGTCATTATTTTTTCCTTTCGGGGTTCATGTAGCGCTCCAAATCCACCGGCGCGATCCGGTACTGCTTGCCGAACCGGTAGGCTTTGAGTTCTTTGCGTTGGACGGCCTGATAGACAGTGCCAACATTCAAGTCGAGGTATTCGGCGACTTGTTTCACGGTGAGCATTTTTTGGGCTGTGCCTGGCGTAATCATCGGGGGCTCCTAGACGAGGGGTTATTTAATCGGTCGAGGTTGGTATCCAGCTTTTGTGCCAGGTCCGTGAGCCGGGTCCTGGCAATATTGAGGAGAGGACGGTCGTCGTCTCCGGCGTTGGGGAGGGCTTTGAGGAGGTGGATGGTCGCGTCGAGTTGAGTGAGCATGTCGTCGCTCCAGAGGACGCCTGCGGGGTAGTTTTCGGGTCTCATTAGTTGGTTTCCTTTGCTTTCTTTGCGGCTTCCTCCGCACGGCGGAGAAGCTCGGGGAGTGGCACGTTTAGGGCTAAACAGATTTCGGCCAAGTCTGAGGACGTGAATTCGACGTCGCCACGAACTTTTCTCCCTAATACATTTGGGTGCATGCCGATGGACTCGGAAAGCGTGCTGATCTTCTGCTTTTTCCTGGCCATCTCCGCGCGGACTTCCGCTGCAATGGAGTCGACCAGCGAGGGGATAAACCCATTCTGGTTTTCGTTCATGCTTGAACTCTAGAACCTAATTCGGTTCCTGTCAAACCTAAACAGGTTGCAAAAGGTGTGACACGTGCCCTAGGCTTGTGTCATGAACAAGCGTGGTGGAAAGAAACTAAAGCCCGTTGACGCCGCAGCCGTCAACCTACTGGCTGCGGCCGTCGCAGGATCTGGACGCACTCATAAAGAGATAGCGGAAGAAATCGGAATCTCGCAAAATCGTGTGAGCACCATTCTTCGCGGAGATACGCCGCCTGCAACCCTCGGGGAAATCTATGCCATTGCCGAAGCTGCGGGGGCAGATGGCTCGACCATTGTCGTTAAAGCCTGCGAAACTCGTACGCCCGCCCCCTCCCCTGATGATTATGCGGTTGCCGCCTTGGATTACGGGGTCGATCCCGAAGCCGAAGCTGAAGGAATGTGGGAATGAGTAGCCGCAGTGGGAAGAAATTACTTCCCATTGATTCATCGGTGTGGACAAATTTACGCAAACATGCGAAGGAATAACACGTGCAGCAAAAGAGAGAAATTCCAGGCCCTTTCAATGAGAAAGTTGTTGAGGTTCTCCGTGAGAAAATTGATGAATACGGTCTTACTCAAAGTGACGCGGGTGAGGCCGCGGGGATTGATAGGGGCCGTATGAGCCGCTTAATGAACCTGAAGAACTCGCTCTACCTAAACACTTTGGCTGAGATTTGCGCCACACTCGATCTCAACGTTGCTGAAATCGTTGCCGAAGCGGAGCGCAGGATGCCGCAGAAAAAGAAAGCTGGAGCGAATGTTCCGATCAGTTGGCGTGTGGCGGAGGAAATAAAAGATCTGGCCCAGGAGCAAGGCGTGTCCGGTGTGGAGCTGGCTCGCCGCAGTGGAGTATCTCAGGCGCAAGTGGCTCGTATCCTTACGCATGAGCGCAAAATTAGCCTTGAGCATCTCCACAAGATCGCCAATGCGCTAGGAACCTCGGCCCCTGCAATTTTGGCGCGTGCAGAGGAGCGCGTTCGCGCCTAAATTTTTGTCGTAGTCGCCCCTTACACTTCTTCCTGTAGAACACACGTACGAGACTTTATAGGGAAAGGGGGCCTACATGATGACGGAGCAGGAGATCCTGGCCACGCTCCACTCCTGGGGCATCCGGGTTACCGAGGCTCCGTTGCCTGGTACGCTGCGTGGCCACTACTGTCACACCACCCGCACCATCACGCTACGCAAAGGGCTCACCACGCCCCAACGCCGCGCCACCCTGGCCCATGAATACATCCACGCACTCAAGGCTCATGATGGGCCGCAGGACCAACTCACCGAGGCATGGGTCGATGAACAAGCAGCCCTGCTCATCATCAACCCTGCCGAGCTGGCTCTTGCCGAAGCTCTCTATGGGCCGAACCCCTGCGCCCTCGCGCGTGAGCTCGACGCCACGCCGGGGCTTGTTTGTGCGTATATGCGGGCCATGGAACGCCACCCCACGAGGACAAAATGAAGGGAGGGGAACCCCGTACGTGGGGGTTCTCCTCCCTTGTTGCCCCCGCTTGCGCGGGGAATGTGTAAGGCAAAGTATTCCACCTTGACTTACCCCCGCTTGCGCGGGGAACACGTTAGTCAACGCATCAAACCTTGACTTACCCCCGCGTTAGCGGGGAATTAGCGGCCATAGGAATTACCCCCGCTTGCGCGGGAAGAGTTTTCCTTAGGCGCGGTTAGCCGTGTCTGGGAATTACCCCCGCTTGCGCGGGGAATGATGCGAGGCAAGACACTGAACCCGGAATTACCCCCACTAATGCGGGGAAAAGTATTGTCCAATACTCTAGACCCGGAATTACCCCCGCTTGCGCGGGGAAAGGTGCAGTCAAGCCATTAGACCCGGAATTACCCCCGCTTGCGCGGGGAAAGGGTTACGGCGATATCCCAAACCTTGACTTACCCCCGCGTGAGCGGGGAATAGCGGCCGCTGGTTAAAGTATGCACCCCCCACGAAAGAAAAGCAACAACACCACACCAAACCGCACTCATTCCCACGCGGCGTCAATCCCCGGATTCTGCTCAAGAGCCCGCCCAAGAGCCGCCATATAAAACCCACGCGGAAACCCCCGCCCACCGCTACGAGGCATAACCACCCTGCCAGCATGGCTGGCCATCTTCCCAGCCAAACCACCCTGCACACTCACCAACTCTTCTATCTTCGCGGCGACGCCTTCGGGGATGGGTGAGCGGCCCGTCTCCCACGCCCGAACACTCCTCTCACCAACACCCAGAATTTCGGCGAGTTCTGTGCGTTGGAGTCCGAGGAGTGTCCGGTAGGCCGTGAACACGGGTCCCTGCATTCTAGCGGCCTGTGCGTTCGTGCCAGCGAGCCAGGAACGCGGCCTTGACCTCGCGGTCCTTCATGTGGGCATCGAGGGGGATTCCGGCGTAGATGCGGCGAGCCTCACCCGAATAGATCGGGAAGCTAGCGGCGGTCATGATCGCGTCGCGTTCGGTTTCGGCCTTGTCTACCGCGGCGGGGATCTCCACTTTCAGCGTTTCGATGGCGTCGGCGATGTTGAATTCGTCGAGCCAGTCGAGCACGTGCTTGAGTTCGCGGGCGGTGCTACGAGGTGCACGGAGGATACGACGGTACGAGCCAGCCACGTTGTCTTCGTCGGTGAAGGGGCCGTCTTCGTATCCGGCGGGGTTCCGGCGTGAGGTGGGGATGAGCTGGTAGGTGGCGCCATCCACGCGGGTGAGAGCTGCGCCGTATTCGCGCCGGGCTCCTACAACCCCGCAGGAGATCGAATCACCGAAATCGGTTACCTGTAGATTGAGGTGTGCGGCGACGGCTTGCAGGAACGGGTAAACATCAGCGTCGGTGAGGGTTTCGTCGAACTTCGCGGTGATATCGGTGATGATTTCTTCGCGGTTGTCGTTGGCTTGCTTGGTTTCGAAGATGCCGTACATTTTTGTTTTTTCCTTTTCTGGAGTTTGTCTCCATTGTGGCTGGGCTTGTTCCCTTGCCTTGTACCTACAGTTTATATACCCGCTCATGTTTCCACAAGAGAGATGGGGTGTGACGATAGCCACATGCTTTGTTTGGGTGCGCACCCTTGACTACACGGTATTACTACCGTATAGTTAGGGGTGTCAGAGGGAATAAAGAAAACCATCTGACAGAAAGGAGAAAAAATGGAAATACTAACCGGCACCGCAGCAGTCATCGCCGCGATAGCCGCCTTAGTAAAAGCAACGGCAGATCTCATCACAGCCCTAGCACAGCGAGATAAGAACTAGCCAAAACCTCCTAGCCCTTGCAACCCTAGCAAGGGCTAGGACCCACCCGCAAGGAGCACCTAACATGACCACATACATCATTATCCTGGCAGCCGCGCTAACCATCCTGGCCAGCCACCTACACGCACCCGCGCTACTTATCCTCACCGCCGCGACCCTAACCCTAGCTGCTGGCATCATTGCCACCTACGCCACCTACAGAAAGAACTGGAAATGACTACCCGCTACCTAACCACTGGTGAAGCCGCGCAGCGACTCGGGATCCAGCGAACCACCTTCACCTCCTACGTCCAAAAAGGACTCACGCCACCCCCGGATGCAATAACCGGCACCATCCAGGGATGGCTACCCGAAACCATTGACGACTGGAACGCGAACCGCCCGGGGCGTGGAGCGCGTACAGACCTCAAAGACCGCTCTAACCCCGGGTGTTAGAGTAACTACCCCTATTTTTCCGCGTGTTCCCGCGGGAAAGTAGGGGCACTCTATATCTACTCTAAAAATGTTAGAGTACCCCGGAGCTTCGCTTCGTAGCCCCTCGTCGCTCCTCGTAGCCTCCGGCTTCACTGCCGTGTGGCAATGAGGGTGGCAAGCGTGCTCGCCTTCTTTCGCCTCCTTTCGCCACCTCCGCCTCCGGGCGGGTGTGATATAGGGCAGTTGTTCGGGATTCCCGAACAACTGCGCAATCGCGTCCAATCGCCGCGCCATCGCCCCGGCCCCCCGCTCGTGGTATGTGCGGGCGAACTATTCGAGTTTTTCGAATAGTTGCCTAGCTAACACTCACGCCAACACTCAACTCAACACTCATGTGGTGAGTGTTGAGTTGAGAGTTTTTGACCAAAGCGTCCAACGGTATCCAAACCCGTCCAATTTCGCCCAGGGTGGTGTGGTAGGGCCGTCCATAACCGTCCAAATCCCGTCCATAACCGTCCAAATCCCGTCCATAACCGTCCAAACTCCGTCCATAACCGTCCAAACTCCGTCCATACCACACCCCACCCGGACTGGTTCGGACTGGCTCGGACTGGGCCGGACGGCGCAAGCGATTCGGTTAAGTCTGTGGCAAGTCTGCGCTAAGTCTCCACTAAGGACATTCGCGCGGGAAAAGTCTCACGGTTTCTCACGGTTCCGCCTCACACTTTCTCACGCTCCGAACCGGCCCGCGTATTATGAGCCGCGGACCCGCTCCGCCAACTCCCGCCCCCGATCAATACTTGAGTGCTGGTAGATCATGACGGTTTCCGCGCTGGTATGGCCCGCGAGCGCCATAAGATCAGCCAGCGTGGCCCCCGCGGCCCCGAAATTCGTGAGCGCCGTATGCCGTAGGTCGTGATTCCACAGCCTTGGCAGCCCGGCTTTCTCCCCGGCTCGGCGCACCGCCCCCAACACCACACGATCAGACACCACGCCGGGCTTCAACCCTGGCCGGTAGATCAGCTTCGATTCCTCACCCGCGGGCACATAATCCCGCAGGTGTGCTTCTACTTTCGCCAGGTCGCCCTCGGTGAGTGGAATACGCCGGTTACCCGCCCTACTCTTCGGTGGGCCGATCACTAGCTCGCCGCGTGGCCCGCGCTTCACCGCACGCCGCACGCTCACGACGCCCGCCCGCGCGTCAACATCCCGGCGCTCTAAAGCGACGAGTTCGCCCACGCGTAGCCCATATACGGCCATGAGCATGATAGGAACCCGCCACTCATCCTCCGCACAATCCAGCAACGCATCCACCTGCTCGGGGGTGAGCGCCACCGATTCGCGGACCTTCTCCGCCCGGCCCTTACCCCCGGTCACTTTCACCGGACTTGTGTCAATAAAACCCGCTTTGACCGCGGCGCTCATGACCGCAGAAAACGTGAGCATGACGTTGCGGGCTGTGGTCAAAGACCGGCCCGCGCGAACACTGTCATACACCCGTGTACCGGTGTCCTCACTGACCTCGGTAAGGGGATAGTCCCCGGCGATGGGCAGGATGTGGCGTCGTAGGTGCGTGGTATAAGACCGGATGGTGTTAGGCGACCGGATACCCTCAAGCTGGCCTATCCATTGCTCGGCCCATTCCTTCAGGGTTATATCCCCGTGGCCTGGCTCGCTCCCGCCTGGCCGGGTCCAGGTCCCATTTAGGATCTCTGCATGGATCCGAGCCAGGTCATTGCGGACTGCGGTTTTTGTTCCGCGGGTCGGCGTATAGTAATCCTTCCCTCCAACCCGGTAGCGGCCTTCATATCGGCCTTTGGTTCGCTCCCTTACGCTTCCGAATTGCCGCACCATCCCCGCACCCCTTTTATTATTCGTGGCATACCCCCGGGGTTGGGGGTACAAAACCGCCCCGCCCCGGTTTGTACCCCCCAATGTACCCCCAAGAACCCCCCAAAGGCCACCAAAGACCAGAATAAACACGACACGAAAACGCTACCCCGACGCCGACTTTCCCGCACCCTACCAACAAAAACTAAGCCCCCAAGCCGATTATCCGGCTTGGGGGCTAAACCTAAAGCGGAGAGTAAGGGAATCGAAACCACCCCGCACGAACACAGGGCAAACTCGGGACGTACCCCCGAAATGTACCCC
>NZ_JBOZCC010000013.1:0-40837 GCF_051265055.1 Actinotignum saccati | reverse complement strand
GACCTGTGCAGCTTCTGCTGCACAGGTCCCCTTCGGTGTTCCACAGGGAGCGGCGTGCCGCTCCGGTACTTCAACCTGAGTCGTGCAACTTTTTGGATTTTAGGATTTTCTTCGATGTTTGCCCTGTTCAGGGGGTTGTGGTTGGTGGTTTTGGGTCACTAATAGGTAGCGGTGTTTTAGCTTGACCGGGGTCGTGCCGCATTTTCTGTGTAAATTGGGCACCTTCTTGGGTGTCACGCCTGGGGCCAATAGACAAAATAGTTACTGATGGTGGCGTATCGTTGGGATGGATCCGGGTGCGGACCTGCACGCACTGGGTTAGCAAACGAAGTGCGCGGGAGAGCACCGTTTGCACCTGATTTCGTGTCTGTAACGCGCACTACGGTGCCTACACGGTCCAGAATGCGCACTTGACACCTCTGCCCACCTCGTGGCTGTGGCGCATGGCAGCGGCTCGGGGCTGTTTTTCGGCCGTGGCTTACGCCTGCCCCAACGGCACCGGCGTGCTTTGAGGAGCGATGGTGTCGGATACTCGGCACGCAGTGGCGCTTGAGTCGCGCAATTCGTATTGCGCTAGTCGTGCAGATTTAACATGCGCGTGGACAACTGGGTCACTAAAGTTGCACGACTCAGGAGGTGACGCTGGGCGAATCGCCGGTGAACTAAGCGGGAGGCGGCGCGGCCGGAATACCAGAACTGGCGGCCGGAAGTAAACCGGGGCCGCACTCCGCAGAGAACCGGACCACCGCGCCGCCGTAACTCGCGGCCGGAATACTAAAGGGGACCTGTGCAGCTTCTGCTGCACAGGTCCCCTTCGGTGTTCCACAGGGAGCGGCGTGCCGCTCCGGTACTTCAAGGCGCGGGGATCATCAGGCCCGCTGCCCTGGAGACTTTACTTCGAGGCGAGGCGGGCGCCTTCCACGAGCGTCTCGAGCTTCGCCCAAGCAATGGACGGGTAGATGCGCCCGCCCAGCCCGCAATCGGTCGAAGCGATCACGCGCTCGGGGCCCACCAGCGAGGTGAAATGCTCAATGCGCTGAGCCACCAGCTCGGGATGTTCCACCACGTTCGTGGAGTGGGAAACAACGCCCGGGATAAGCACCTTGTCCTCCGGCAGGGCGATATCTTCCCAAATCTTCCATTCGTGTGCGTGGCGGGCATTGCCCGCTTCGAAGGTCAGGCCGTGCGCCTTCACCTTCAGACACAGATCCACGATATCGCGGAAGGGAATATCGGTCGTGTGCGGGCCGTGCCAGGAACCCCAGCACACGTGCAGGCGCACGAGTTCCGGATCGATGCCTTCCAGCGCGTAGTTGATCGCTTCAATACGACGAGCCACCCAGGTGCGGTAATCGGCAACCGCCGGTTCCGGATTGACCTGGTCCCAGCCTTCCGCCAGCGAGGGATCGTCGATCTGGACGGTCAGGCCGGCATCGGTGATGATCTTGTATTCCTCGTGGAGGGCATCGGCCATCGCGGTGAGGACTTCATCTTCCGACTTGTAATGCGTATTGGAAATACGCGCCGCGGACCCGGGAGACAGCGCCGCGATGAACCCGGAAGATGCATCAAGCCCGTTGGCCTTGAGTGCCTTGAGGGTAAGGTCGACGTCGCGCTGAGTTTGTTCGGCACCGATGTAGGTCACGGGGCCGGTGATGGTGGGCATGGCCACTTCCTGGCGCTTGGCCTGGTGGATTCCCGATTCCGGATCCGTGTAGGCATCCTTGAACCGCTGCCAATCCCGGCGCTGGTCGAAGGGAACGAGCTCAACCGCTCCCCCACCCGCGGTGGCAGCCGCGTGGAATTCGTTATCCGTGAATTCCAGCCCGCCCAGGCGCGAGAAAGAGTACCACCACCAGGAACCGTAATTGGTTACTTCGGTCATGACGTGACCGTATTCGCCGTCGTTAATAATATCGAGGCCGATCTCCTTCTGGCGCGCAACAACGCCCGCAACTTCGGCGTCGAGCTTTTCCTTGAATTCAGCCTCGCTAATCTGGCCGTTCTGGTGCGCTTCGTTGGTAGCGCGCAGCGAATCGGTACGCGGGAGGGAACCGACGTGGGTGGTCTTGATCTTCGTCATATTAATATCCTTTGTGCTGGGTGTGGTGATGGAGATCGGTCCGACTTAGCGTATCCCATCAACGATACGACGCCGCAGCGGCGGGTGCTCAGTGAGACGTAACGGACCGGGGCGAGATGTCCTCGCGCGCGGAATCGCCCGAAGGCCAAGTGGAATCCGCGCTAGCCCAGCATTCGCATTCGGGCGGCGGGCATCGTCATGGCAGAGCGAGGATCAGTGAGAACCATGGTGCATCCTTTCCGTCCGAATCGGGGCGCCGGGGCCGTACCGCCGGCGTTGTTATCAGGTGATACCCGTTGTGGGCACCTACCTCCAGTAGCCTAGAGGGAATTATTAAGCCACGTCAAACTGTTGACCACTATATGAGACGAGGGTTATAGGTTGGGCTATAAGGCCAGGTGCTTGGGCAGTTTGATACGAATAACGGACCGGCGCACTGGACCCGCCGCGTGTACAGAATCCGCCAGGTATACAGGACCTGCCGGATACACGGGACCCGCCAGAGATACAGAATGGGCCCGGGTAAAAACCCGGACCCATTCAGCGTGAAACGATGAAACAGTTGAGGATGAATTACCTAGTGGCAACCAGCCTCGGAACTGTTACCAGTGCCAGAGGCAGGTTTGCTTAGGCAAACTTGCGGTAGGCAACGAAGGCGCCACCGGCCAGGAGGAGCAGAGCAGCCCCACCAGCAGCCGCACCGGCGTCAACACCGGAGTTGGCCAGCTTCTTACCTTCGGCCTTCTTGGCTTCCTTCTTAGCGTCAGCCTTCTTCTCAGCCTTGGGATCAGCCTTCTTATCGGCATCCTTCTTGGGCTCAGCCTTCGGGTCCGCCTTGGGATCGACCTTGTTGCCGTCCTTCTTCGGGTCAACCTTGGGCTGCTCGGGCTTCGGGGTCTGGCCCTTCAGAGCGTCAAGAGCCTTCTGGGCGGCATCCAGTTCAGCAACGGCCTTGTCGTAGGCGCCCTGAAGCGCCTCAACACCCGGGAAAGCATCGAGGGCTTCTTCAGCGTAGCTGAGGGTACCCTTCTGGATGTCGATGTAACCCTGGATGTCAGCGATATCAGTCTTGATATCTTCCACCGCGCGGAGACCCTCAACGCCAGCCTTGGCGGTGTCCATAGCCTTCTTGGCCTCAGCCATACCCTTCTGGAGAGCCGCATCGTTCGGGTTGGCTTCGAAAGCCACGCGAGCCTTGTTGTAATTCTCCTGGGCGGTAGCCAAAGCCGCGTAGGCAGCCTCAGCCTTCTTAAGTTCCTTGGGAAGTTCAGCCTTAGCGACCTCAAGTTCGGTCAGCTTGGCCTTCGCGTTCGAGACGGCGATCTCGAGCTTTTCGAGCTTTTCGGAAGCGGCCTTCAGCTCAGCTTCCGCGGCAGTAACCTTCGCCTTGGCGTCGGCCACAGCCTTTTCAGCCGCCGTGGTATCGGCAGCGGTCACCTGGGGTGCATCAGGCGCGGCAGGAGCAGCGTAAGCTACACCCCCCCGCGGCGAGCATCACACCAAAGGTAGCGCCAGCCACAATCTTCTTCAACTGCATGTCTACTCCTATAAACGTATGTCCATGGCATGCCTACCCCAGAAGAGCCCTTTTACCGACCGATCCCATTCGCCAGCCGTGCACTCCACTGAGCACCTGCCACAACAGTCACAATACTTTATTGCGCTCTATTAATATACGGGAACGATGAGATTTTCGAAACCTTGTGACCATCGCCACAGCGCGTAGTTTAAGCTGCAATTCCGCGCCACATTAACACGTACTTTTTATTGAAGAAATGTAATTGCCCAGGTAGAAGTGCATGAGTACGTATTAATATACCTCGCTCTCTAAAATCTGACCTCATGGCATCGGATGTTAATTCTGTGGTTATAGTGACAATTGAGGCCTGTGTCACTCCGCGAGCGCAAGATGTTTCACTATGCACGATGGCTACCACCAACTACTCGCCAGAAAGGGGCCACAGCGGCAGGCGAACTACGCGCGGTCAGCGGCTCTCACCCTCGCCGCCTTCCACCACGCACCCATAATTCCCCACCCGGGCACCCAAGGCGATAAGCTCAAGGCGCTATAAGCACATTCCTCACATATCGGGAAAGACCTCTATGTCCACGAATTCCACGCCGGCACCCGCCGGAAATCCAGCACCCGGCACGCCCGCACCGGGCACGCCCACGTCCACCTCACCCGCGACCGCGGGCACATCAGCACCGGGCACTCACACCAAGCCTCATGCCACCCACCTGCACCGCGACCTCCACAATCGCCATATCCAAATGATCGCGCTGGGCGGTGCCATCGGCACGGGCCTCTTCTACGGCTCGGCCTCCTCCATCAGCCTGGCCGGCCCGGCGATCCTCTTCGTGTACCTCATTGGCGGCTGCACGATCTACCTTGTTATGCGCGCCCTGGGCGAGATGAGCGTGCACGAGCCGGTCCCCGGCGCCTTCTCCCACTACGCCTACAAATATTGGAGCCCGCGCGCCGGCTTCATCTCGGGCTGGAACTACTGGTTTAACTACATTTTCGTGGCGATGTCAGAGCTGTCCGTCGTCGGCCTGTATATCAACTACTGGTTCCCTGCGGTCCCCACCTGGCTCACCGCGGCCTTCTGCCTGGTGTTCATCACGGCGGTGAACCTACTCGAGGTACGCGCCTTCGGCGAATTCGAATTCTGGTTCGCGCTGGTCAAAGTGGTGGCCATTATCGGAATGATCGTGCTGGGAATCCTGGTGCTCGTCGTCGGGCTCCAAGAACCCCACCAGGTTCCGCCCGGAACCTCTTTCGCCGAGCTGGTTTTCCCCAATGGCCTCAAGGGGGCGACCTTCGCTTTCGTCGTCGTTATGTTTAGTTTTGGCGGCATTGAACTTATCGGCATTACCGCCGGGGAGGCGGATGACCCGCGCCGGTCCATCCCCCGCGCCATCAACCTGGTGATTCAGCGCATCCTCATTTTCTACGTGCTGTCACTCGCCATCATCATGGCGGTCATCCCGTGGCGCTCCATCGACGGGCACGCCAGCCCCTTCGTCCAGATTTTCGATTCGGTGGGGATCACGTTTGCGGCCCATATCCTCAATTTTGTGGTGCTCACCGCGGCGCTCTCCGTCTACAATTCCGGCCTGTATTCCAACGGCCGCATGCTCTATTCGCTGGCGCAGCAGGGTAACGCCCCGCGGATTTTCGCCACGCTTTCGCGCGCGGGCACGCCGTACGTGGGAATTTTGACGTCCTCGGCCGTGACCGTGGTGGCGGTCATTGTGGTCTTCGCGTTCCCGAATTTCGCTTTCGGGTATCTGCTGTCCATCGCCCTCATCGCCGGGATTATCAACTGGACGATGGTCGTGATCACGCAGCTGAAATTCCGCGCCGCGCTCGGCCCGGAACACGTGGCGGGCCTCAGCTACAAGCTCCCCGGCGGCCTCGCCTCGAGCATTTTCGTGCTGGTGGCGCTGGCGGCCTGCGTGGTCCTCATGCTGTTCCAAGACGCCTACCGCGTGGCCGTTTTCGTTGGCCCGGCCTGGCTGCTACTCCTCACCGTCGCCTACCAGGT
Organism: Actinotignum saccati; assembly: GCF_051265055.1. Taxonomy (NCBI): domain Bacteria; kingdom Bacillati; phylum Actinomycetota; class Actinomycetes; order Actinomycetales; family Actinomycetaceae; genus Actinotignum; species Actinotignum saccati. Next base: position 35,203 of record NZ_JBOZCC010000013.1, on the reverse strand, counting down.
GAAGGTTTCGCGTGAGAAGCGCCATGCGCGCGCGTAATTATTAATAAAGTACGACGACGACCGGGCCGGGATGCGAGCATCCCGGCCCGGTGCATCTGGCCCACGGGAGATTGGGCCAGATGCAGCTACTTGGGGCCGCGGGCGATCAGGGCTTAGAATTCGCCGTCGATGGGCGAATTGGCCACCACCTTGATATTGACGAATTCGTGAATACCCAGGTCAATGAGCTCGTGGCCGTAGCCGGAGTTCTTCACGCCGCCAAAGGGGATATCCGCCGCGACCGCGGTGGGATGGTTGAGGTAGACCATCCCGGTATCCAGCCGCGCGGCTACCTTCTTGCCGCGTTCCAGATCCTCGGTAAAGACCGAGCCGCCCAGGCCGTAGGGCGAATCATTGGCCAGGGTAATTGCCTCTTCTTCGTCCTTGACCCGGTAAATCTGGGAGACCGGCCCGAAGAATTCCGTATAGCGGCACTTCGCGCCCTCGGGAATGTCCGTGAGGATAGTGGGCTGGAAGAAGTTGCCGTGCTCGGGTAGCTCAATTCCGGCTTCTTCCGCCTTAGCGCCCTCAGCAATAGCTTCCTCAAGCTGCTTGGCCAGATCGCGCTTCGCTGCCGCGGAGGACAGCGGAGCCAGAGTGGTATCCCGATCCATCGGGTCCCCAGCCTTGAGCTGCTTGACGCCTTCCCGGTACTTCTCCAGGAATTCGTCGTACACGGAATCCACCACGATCATGCGCTTGGAGGAGCAGCACACCTGCCCGGCATTCCAATGCCGGCCGGTGACCGCCCAGGCGACCGTCTTATCAATATCGGCATCCTCGAGCACGATAAAAGCATCGGCCCCGCCCAGTTCCAGCGTGGACTTCTTAATGTACTTGCCGGCCAACTGCGCAATAGCCGCCCCGGCTACTTCCGAACCGGTGAGCGCCACCCCGCGCACCCGCGGATCGGCCAGCACAATTTCCGACTGGTCGTGGGAGAGGTAGAGATTCTGGAAGCAGCCTTCGGGCAGGCCCGCTTCGCGGAAAATCTCCACGAAGGTAGCGGCCGATTCCGGAACGATAGATGCATGCTTGAGAATGAGAGTATTGCCGGCGAAAAGCTGCGGGGCAGCCACGCGGACAATCTGGTAGTAGGGGAAGTTCCACGGTTCCACCATGAACAGCACCCCGAGCGGCTGGAAGAGCAGCTGCACGGCATCCTTCCCGTATTTATCCGAGGGGAGCGTGCGGGTGGCCAAATACTTTTCGCCATTGCGCACGTAGTCTTCAAACATCGCGATGCAGATATCGACTTCCGCTTCCGCTTCCCCGATCACCTTGCCCATTTCCTTGGTGATAATCGAGGCGTATTCGGTGCGGCGTTCGCGCAGCAGGTCGGCAGCCTTCTGGAGCACCTGCGCGCGCTCTTCATACGATGTTTCCCGCCACGCCACGAAGGCGTGATGGGCAACGTCTACTGCCTTCTTGACTTCCTCATCAGTGGCAGTGGGATATTCCTTAAGTGTTTCACCGGTGTACGGACTGACTGTCTTGTACGCCATTGTTCGACCTCCGCGTATCGGTGCGAGCAGGCCCGCGGCCCGCCCGCGTAGTGGATAAATTCGATGGGCTTCCCGGCGTATCCCGCGCGCCTGACCCCCTGCGCGAGCAGCGCAGATACAGGGACTTAGGGCCGGGTAGAGAGGCGACGGCGCTTCGCTACCCGCGGGAAGAGAGCACATATACGGTTATGAACGGAACGCGGAATCTCCCGCATTCCTATCTATCACTCTACCTATTTTTGGGCACATGTGAGGGGTTTCATATCTCTGGGTGAACATGGGACAGCCCTGGGACCCCTGTCCCGGTGCTGCGTCGTCGTTCCCATGCGCCTCGCGCTGCAATGTGCTTGCCGTGCCCGCCACCGGGGCGCGGCCCCTAAACTAGGGGTATGAGTAATACTTTCCCCCAGGGGGCAGATGTGCCCTCGGAGCAACCCTCGAATCCGCCTGAGCCCAGTGGTACTCCCACGCCTACGCCAGCGCCTATGCCCGCACCTGCACCAATGGCAGCGTCCGCACCTGCACCAATGCCAGCGCCAGCGCCCGCGGTTCGCACCACTCCGCCGCTGGCGGCTCCGCTCGGCGTGCTGGCCGGGTCCATTATCGGTTTTATTGGCACGGCGCTGCATTTCTGGACTCTGCATATGAGCGCCGGCACTCAGTCGGAAGATTTCGGCGTCAAGCTGTGGGAAACCGATACCAAGTCGGTGGCCATTTTCATCACCATCGGGCTGGCCTTGGGCGCGATTGGCGCTTTCGTGGGGCTGGTGCGCCAAGCGCCCGCCGCGGTGCGGAAGACGTGGTCCTCGGGCGGCATCGTCGGCGCGGTTATCGTGGGAATTTACCTGGTTATTAATATCAAGCCCTCGGATGCGGATACCATCATCGCTTACGGGCAGGCCCAGGGCGTGGATGTGGATATTGCGCCCGGTATTGGCTACTACCTGCTCGCGGTGGCCGCGGTACTCATGCTGGGCTTCGGAATCTGGCAAATCGCCAAGACTCCGGCCACGGTAGCCAGCCCCGCGCAGCCCGGCACCGGTGCCGGCGCAGCCGCGCAGGCGCCCTTCGCCGGCCAGAGCCCGCAGTTCCCGCCGCAGGATCCCGTTTTCCCGCCGGCACCGCCCGCTGCGCCAGCAGCGGCGTCGTCGCCCGAAAATACGGGCCACGCAGAAAGCACAGCGCCCGCGGAAACGCAGCCCACGCAAGAAGTGCGCGAGGGCGAAGAACCGCGCGAGGGCGAAGCCCCGCAGAACCCGCCGGCCCCGCACAACTAGCGGCGCTGCCGGTTACAGGCCCAGCTCGAAGAGGTCGTTGAGCACGGTGAGCACGCCTTCTTCCGCATTGGAGGGCGCCACGTAGCGGGCGGCCGCCACCACATCGGGCTGGGCATTCGCCATGGCGAAGCTGAAGCGAGCGTGCTCGAACATGGGGATGTCATTATTGAAATCCCCGAAGCACAGGGTTTGAGCCGGACTGATGCCGAGGCTGGCCTGGAGGCCGGCCAGGCCGGTACCTTTCGTGGCCGCGGAGGGATTGACGTCCGTCCACAGCTGCCCGCTGCGCACCACATCCACGCCCGGCCCGAGGGTTTCCAGCAGCGGGATCACGCGCCGGAGCGGGTCAGCGAAACTGAGCACCCCAATTTTGTAAATCCCCTCGGTATGGGGCATGAGGTCGGGGACGATCGCATTCGCGTGATAGTAAGCGAGGGTTTCGTCCAGGAACGCGCTATCGCGGCGTTCGGCGTAGGCTTTCTCCCCGCAGAGCACCGTGCCCACGTCCTCCCCGGCCGCGCTGAGCTCGCGCACGATCTCCACCACCCGCGCGCTCGTTTCCCGCGGCAGGGTGGTCGTGGCCAGCGGCGCGCCGTCCCGGCGCACATTCGCCCCGTTCTCCGCGATAATCGGCATGCCTTCCACGTGGGCGGAAAACATATCCGCGAGGGTCTGGTACTGGCGCCCGGAGGCCGGGCAGAAAATAATGCCACGCTCCCGCAGGCGCGCCACCAGCTCATTGCCGCGTTCCGGGAAAATCTTGCCCGGCAGGAGGAAGGTGCCATCCATATCAACAACGACGAGTTTCACGCTGGCGGCGGCCTCGCGCAGGAGGCTCAGGTCGGTAGGTGCGGGCTCGGTAGGTGCGGGAGGCACGAAAAAACCTTTCTGGGTAGGAAGCGAACGGTACGCGACTGGCTTAGCTTTACTCGGTACCGGCCAGGGCCACCACATCCGCGCGGCTGGCCGTATAGCCTTGCGCCCCGGAGGCCCCGGTGGCGATAGCGCCAAGCGCCGTGCCCCACCGCGCCGCGGTGGCCAGGGATTCGCCCACGGCCAGGGCGGCCGCGAAAGCTCCCACAAAAGCATCGCCCGCGCCGGTGGTATCCACAACATCCACGTGGTGGGCGGGCAGCGCATCGGCCTTGACATCAGCATCGGGCAGGTAGGCGTCAATATACTGGCAGCCGTGGCTTCCTAACGTCACCACGATGGAACCGCCGTAACGCAGGTGGAGCTGCTGGGCGCGGTCGGTCACCTTGGTCCCCAGGATGGTATCCGCCTCGGTTTCATTGACGATGAGCACGTCCACGTTCTCCAGCAGGTGGCCCACCGGGGCGGCCGGGGCAGCGTTGAGCACCGTGGTGGCCCCGCGTTTCTTCGCCTCCGCCAGGGCAGCCGCCACCGCCGGTTCGGGAATTTCCAGCTGGCAGACCACAATATCCCCCGCCTGCACCGCGGCGAGGCGCTCCACCACATTCTCCGGGGTATTCGCGGCGTTCGCGCCGGCCACCACCACGATGGCATTTTCGCCATCGGCATCGGATTGGATCATGGCCTGCCCGGTGGGTTCACTCACCCGCAGCACGGCAGCCATATCAAGATTCTCTTCCGCGGCGAGCTCAGTGGCAACGGCATCCCCCACCGCATCGCGCCCGAGCGCGGCCACCATGGTGACGGGAATCCCCATGCGAGCCGCGGCAACCGCCTGGTTGAGGCCCTTCCCGCCCAGCGCGGTGTGGGAGCTGAGCGCGGAAATTGTTTCTCCCGGCTCCACAAAATTCTCCACCTTGAGGAAAGTATCGGAATTCATGCTTCCAACAACGAAAATGCGTGCCATGGATACACCCCGTTCTATTTAGGCTCGTGCGCGGGCGACGGCGCCAATCGCGCGGCTCATCACCCCCATACTACCCGGAGCCGCTCCGGTTCCGGGCGCGCTCACCCAAAGGTGGTACGACGACGCGCGCGGCGCGCAGCGCCGCGCGGGGAACCCGCCCCCTGCCCGCTAAGCGCAGTGCGTGGCGATATACTCGCGCACCGCTTCCGGATCGGCGGGAACCTGAGTCGAACGCTGCGGGAGGGCGAGCAGCCCGGCCAGACGTTCCTCCAGGCCATCGGCCACATCCCCGACCGCTTCACGCACGGTATGCGCGAATTTCTCCGGGCGGGCGGTTTCCATGGCGAGCACTGGGACCGCACCGTCGCCCAGGCGGCGGGCCACCGTGACCGCGTCCGCGGTATGCGGGTCAATGAGGATCCCGCTGGTCCGGTAGGTCCATTCAATAGCGGCCAGGCGGTCCGCATGGTGGGATGAGGAGGCCGCGAAACCGAATGTCTCCCCGAATTCCGGCAGATAATCGCGCATATCCAAGGTCCCGGTGGCGCCCAGCTGCTCCCAGGCGGCCGAGAAGTCCTCCCCCAGCACCTGCCAGATGAAACGCTCCACATTGGAGGCCTTGGAAATATCCATAGAGGGGCTGGAGGTTGCAAACGTACGCTCGCGCGAGCGCGGGGTATAGCGCCCCGTGGTGAAGAATTCTTCCAGCACATTATTTTCGTTGGTGGCCAGCAGCAGGCGGCGGATGGGCAGGCCCATGCAGCGGGCCAGGTGGCCGGCGTAAATATTGCCGAAGTTACCCGAGGGCACGCAGAAATCTACCCGGGTGGAATCAGCGCCCGCATCGCCAGCTCCGGCACCCACACCGCCGGCCTCGGCCCCCGCCCCGCAGGTCCCGCTGGGAGCGGGAGTGGGCGCCGCGGCAGCGGCGGCGTCGTCGTTCCTATCCTGCGAGAACGGGCCATCGGTATAACGCAACCACGCCCAGAAGTAGTAGACGATCTGCGCGGCGATCCGCCCGAAATTGATGGAATTGACCGCGCCGATGCGGTAGCGGGTTTTGAAGTCGATATCCGAGCTGAGGGTTTTGACGATGTCTTGGCAGTCGTCGAAAACGCCATCGACAACGAGGTTGTGGATATTGGCATCCTGGAGGGAATACATTTGGGCGCGCTGCACCGCGGACATGCGCCCGCGCGGGGAAAGCATCACCACCCGCACGCCCGGCTGGCCGCGGAAAGCGTATTCCGCCGAGGAGCCGGTATCCCCCGAGGTGGCGCCCAGGATGGTGAGTTCACGCCCGGTGGCGGCCAGCACATAAGGAATGGCCTGGCCCAGGAATTGCATGGCGAGATCCTTGAACGCCATGGTGGGGCCTTCGGAGAGGCCCACCAGCACGAGGGTATTATCCACGCGGCGCAGCGGCACCCCGCCCGGGAAATTCTGCGGGCTATAGGCGGCCGCGGTGAGGCGCGCGAGGTCCGCGGTGGGAATATCGGTGGCGTACAGGCCAATAATCGCGGCGGCCAGCTCCGGGTAACTCAGGGTGCGCCAAGCTTCGAGCTGCGCGGCGCTCACCTGCGGGATGCTGGCGGGCACCACCAGGCCGCCGTCCGGGGCCAGGCCGTCGAGCAGAATATCGGTGAAAGAAGCCGGTTCCATCCCGGAACGCGTGGAGATGAACTGCATGCTCGCCTTTCGCTGAGGGTGGGCGCGGGGAAGAAGGCCGCTCTCCCATCATAGTGGCTCCCGGCGCGCAATACGGGCGGCCGCTGTAGTGCTGGCGCATGGCCCGGAGCGGGCCGCCCGGCGCCCAGCCGCCCGCGAACGGCTCTTCACATTCTCTTCACGAAGCCTCCAGGAAGTCTCCAGTAAGCTGAGAAAAGCTACTACCTATCAGAAATTTTCCCGAAGACGTGAAAGGTACCCGGTAGTGACCTTAGCTGGACGCGCGTGGCGTTACGTCACCCGAAAACATATCCGTACCCTGCTTCTTTTCGTCATTATCACGGCGGTGGTGACCGTGCTGGTTTCGGCCGGGGCGGTGCGAACAGCCTCAGCCGCCGCGGGCCGCGACGCGGAACGCACCCTGGGCTCCGGTTTCGTGCTGGAGAACTCCCCCTACAATTCCGGCACCCCGCGCGGGGGCGGCACCGTCAAACCCGCGGACGTGGAGCGAATCGCCGCCCTGCCCGGGGTGGATCGCTACACCGCACGCCAGGATGTGACCGCCGATTTGGTGGGCGCCAAGGTGGCCCGGCTGGATCGCCAGGAATATGACGCCAAGCGCGAGGCGCAGCTCGGCAACGCGGTGAGCGTGCGCGGGGTGAGCGCCAGCGCGGATGAAACGAATATTCGCAGCGGCACCCTGGAGCTAGTGGCCGGGCGGCATATTACCCGCGAAGATAAAAATAAGGCGATTATTCACGAGGATTTGGCGCGGCTCAACGGCCTGACCATTGGCTCGAAACTCACCCTGCGCGGGAACCCCTACGATTACGACAATACGAAGAAATCCACCGCGGAAGTCACCGTGGAAATCGTGGGGCTGGTGCGCGGGGATAATCCGCAGCCGGCCGCCCGCCGCCTCGAGCTTTTCGCCAACGCGGTTTACACGGACCTCGCCACCACCCGCGCGCTGTACGCCTACACCCCGGAAACCGAGATCTACCAGGACACCACCTTCTTCGTGACCGAGGGCGCCGATAGCGAAACGGTGATGAACGAGGCGCGCGGCCTGCCTATTGATTGGCGTAACTATCAACTCACCCGCACTTCCCAGCTGCTCACCGGGATTACCGGCGCGGTGGCCGGGGTACAGAGCGTCATGACCGGCGCGATTATAACGACGGCGCTCCTCGCCCTCGCGCTTCTCAGCCTGGTGCTGGTGCTGTGGCTGCGCGAACGCCGCCGCGAAACCGGGGTGCTGCTCGCTATCGGCACCTCGAAAGCGAAGATTCTGGGCCAGTACCTGGTGGAGCTGCTCTTTATTACTATTCCGGCGGCGGCGTGCGGGGTGGCGCTCAGCAGCGTGGTCGCCCAGCGGGTGGGGACCAGCGTGCTGGCCTCTGTGAAGAAATCCGGGATGGAGGAGCTCACTTCGCAGGCACCGCTCGGGGGCGGGGTGGATGTCACCACGGCCACGCGAACCTTGGATGACCTTTCGGTTCAGTTAAGTGCGGGTACGACGACGCTCGCTCTGGCCCTCACCCTCGCCGTGCTTATCGGGGCAACCGTGCTGGCGGCTCTCCCCATGCTGCGTACCTCCCCGCGCAAGCTACTGGTGAGTGCGGCATGAGTGGGGTGACTCCCGAAAGTGGGCATGTGGGCGGCGGTACGCGAGTGGGCGATGGAACGCGAGTGCGCGAGAGCGCGCCACCGGGGACTCGGCTTCCTGCGCCCATGAGCGCGGGGACGCGAGCCGGGCTCGCGCTGCGGCGCCGCCCGGTTCGCAATGTGCTGCTGTTCGTGGTTATTAGCGTTATTTTTACAGCGCTGGTGGCGCAGGCCGGGGTGCGCGGGGCCATGGGCCAGCTGCGCACCGCCATTGATGCCCAGGTGGGAGCCGGGTTCGTGGCGAGCGCTCCGGCTGCTTCGGCGGACGATGCGGGTGATGCGGTCCCAAGCGATAGCCCCAACACCAACCCCGGTGATAATCCGCTGACCCAAGCCGCACCCACCCTAACTCCGGCCCAGGCCGGCCAGCTCGCGGCGCTTCCCGGCGTGGCGAGCACGACCACCGAGCAAGATATTCTGGCCACTCCGGTAGGTGCCACAGCGGTGGCCACCGCGGGCGGGGTGCAGCTGGATGCCGGCGTCATGGGCGCGGTGACGGTAACCGCAAGCTCGGATCCGGCGCGGTTCCCGGCTTTCGCGGCCAAGCTCTACCGGCTCACGTCCGGAAAGATGAACAGCGGCGCGGAACCGGGCGCCCTCATTCACCGCGATTTCGCCGAGGCGAATGGCTTGCGGGTCGGCGATGAGCTGCGGCTGCGCGGCCCTGCCGGCGAAGTCACCCGCAAGGTCACCGGGATTTTCGACGGCACCACCCCGAATCCTTCCGGGCTCCCGGCAAGCGCAGCCGCGAATCGCATCCTTGTGGATAGCGCGGCCGGCCGCGAGCTCAGCGGGGACGCGGGTGCCACCCGGGTGCGGTGTTTCACCGCGAGCGCGAGCGAGTTACCCGCGAGCCTGGCCGCGGCCCGCGCCGTGCTTCCCGATCTCACCTACGAGCACAATGCCGCGAGTTTCACCGGGGTGCTGCGCGCGGTGGACAGCGTGGAGGGCCTGTTGAGTGCGCTGCTCAGCGGTGCCTGCGCGGCCGGCGTGGTGATTGCCGCGGCGGTGTTGGCCCTGTGGGTGCGCGGGCGTATGCGCGAAATTGGGGTGCTGCTTTCGCTCGGGCAGCGGCGCCGCGTGATTGCCGGCGGTTTCGCGCTTGAGTTGGGCGCGCTGGCGCTGGCTGGCGGCGTCGTCGCTATTCTTGCGGGACGCCAGCTCACCGCGCTCGTCGGGCGAGCCGTTGTGGACGGTGCGGCGCCGGGCGCGCTGGCCGGTTTGCCTCCGGCGGCGGTGAGCGGCGCGGATATTGCGTGGGCGCTGGGCGTTGGCGCCGGGATTCTTGCCGTGGCGCTGGCTATTGCGCTGTTTCCGATCATGCGCCGGTCTCCCCGGCAGATTCTTTCGTCACTGAGTTAGGAAAAATTATGAATGTTATGGAACTTGATCACGTCAGTTACAGCTACCCGGGTAGCGGCGCGAAGGTGCTGACCGATGTGTGCGCGGGTTTCGAGCCGGGTACGGTTACGGCGCTGCTGGGTGCTTCGGGTGCCGGCAAATCGACGCTGTTGAGTTTGCTCGCGGGTTTGGATACGCCCACGAAGGGCGCGGTGCTTTTTGAGGGCGTGGATATTGCGACGACGGGCTACGCCTATCACCGCCGCGCCCATATTTCGCTGGTGTTCCAGAATTACAATCTCATTGATTACTTGACGCCGCTGGAGAATGTGCGGCTGGTGGATCGGCGGGCGGATAGTTCCGTGCTGCTGGAGCTGGGTTTGAGTGAGGATGAGATTCACCGTAACGTGCTGCGGCTTTCCGGTGGGCAGCAGCAGCGGGTGGCGATTGCGCGGGCGCTGGCCTCCCCCGCGCCGGTGATTCTTGCGGACGAGCCGACGGGGAACCTTGATGAGGACACCGCGCGCGGCGTGGTCCAGATTTTGCACGACGCCGCACATCTGCACGGCAAGTGCGTCATTCTTGTCACGCACTCCGCGGATATTGCCCGCGGCGCGGATCGCGTTCTCACGCTCTCCCACCGGCGCCTCACCGAGCGTACGGCTGTGCGCTAAGCAGGGTGAAACAGTGGGTGACAACGGCTCACGCCTACCCACGTGCTGGATCTGCCCACGTATATCAACATCGGTGGGCCAGCGAGAGTTCCTTGCTGGCCCACCATGATTGATTTTCACCAGGTATTCCGGCCGTGGTGCTCGATACCGATCAACGGCTAGCAATCTGTCCATACTGGAGTAAATCATCGGGTGAGATATCGTGCGCAGGAACCAGATCATAATGGGCTTCCCGCACTACGCGAATTTCGTCATTTTGCACAGTCAACTCGAAAATGGCGAGACGCCGTCCAGAAACAAATTTCACCGAGACCGCGCGACACACAAGATGTGGCCATTTTTCAGCGCATAGGGCGATGTCTTGTTCGGTCTGAGTAATACCGATGTCATCCTGGTGCCCTTTTGCTTGCACTGGAATAACGTATTGGCGGCCATTGCTATCAACTCCGACATATACTTCGTCAGTCTCTACTTGGCCGATATCAGTCACCGACGTACGTAAATGGTTTTGAAGCGAATATGCCGCAATACCTAGGAAAATATCGATAATGCGGTTGTAGCGTACGAGCCCTAAGAGTGCTTGCTCGTCACCAAGCGCAGCACTGGAAACAATTTCAGGGGTAGCATCCGGAAGCTTTATCACCGCCAGTGCGGGGTTAGGTGTGATTCTGATCCGGTTGACTAAACGGAAGGCGTATTTTCCATGTCCTCGACCCCTGATCACCCATTCCTTCCCATCAGGAGCTGTCTGGGCTACTTCTGGGGGCATAGGAGCCCGGAATCTTACGTAGTAGATGACATCGCCAAGGTTTTTTGGAACGGCAACATCTAGGTTTTGTGCGGCCTCGATCAGTTCGTGGCGTTCCCACAATACTTCCGTGTCGCCGCTTTTGTAATGACGATGAAACACCCAATTAATGAGTTGTGCGTATCTATTCTGGCTTGCCATCCCAATCTCCTAACCTGCAGCTCTGGTACGTTGCGGGATAACACGTTCTTTCAGGCCAAAATATGTTTGGGCCTCGGTCGCGGTGAAAGAAAGTAATGTTTCATCGCCGAGCGAGGTGAATTCACCGCGGGTAGGCGTTACGTTATCAGCCTTGAGTAGCTCTGCGGCTACCGCGCGGCCAAGCATAACGGGAACGGAGTTTCCGATTTCTCTGAAGCCGTTCCACTTGGTTACGTGGAATCTGAACCAATCCGGGTAGCCGTGCAAACGTGCTGCTTCCCGCACTGTGATCACCCGGGGATGGACGGGATGAATAGGGCGGGGAGCTGTGTACGCACCGCGGTCTGACGCGGTACCGGCACGCAAGGTATTGCAGATTCCTTCTGGGTGAAGCCGAAGGAATCTGCTGATGCGTTCGGTTGTTCCGGGAAGAGTAGCAGTGAAGCGATCAATTGATTTCTGGGTGTGCACTGTTCGCGCGGATGCAGTAAGCCGGTTACCCACAGATGGGCGAGGCCGGGCGTAATTCCTCAGATCTTGTGTGACACCACGCAGGATTGCCGCGTAGGGGCTTGGTTCCGCGTATCTAACGCTCGCCACCGAATCACCGCGCAGCAACTCCTCAAAAATATCCGCGTCGGGTAGATCTGCAAAAGCGTCACTCACACTAGGCCCCAACGGGAGCAGACTCCCTTCCGGAAATGAACCATCGATACGGCGTGGGGTATACCGTGGACTCGGGTAGCTAGGGCGCGGGCAGTCCTGCCGATAGCCTAATAAGAAGAGCCTTCTGCGGGATTGTGGCGTGCCAAAATCTGCTGCTTGGAGCACCGATACTGGCTCCACAATGCGGTAGTCCCCGTGAGAGTTAAATAGTGCGATAACTTCGTCAAGGAGCTGCCGGTGCGAGCCGACGGTTAGCCCCGCAACGTTTTCCATAACAAAGTAGCGCGGGCGCAATTCCAGGACTAAACGGACAAATTCCTTGAGGAGGGAATTACGTTCATCATCCAAAGCGCGTTTACCTATCAGTGAGATGCCCTGGCAGGGTGGACCACCTGCCACAAGGTGAATCTCTTGGTCCTGAATATTCGATTCGGAGCGGATCATAGCGCCGCTGACATTGCGCACGTCCGCGCAGAATGTCTTGCCGTAGGGGAAATTAAATTCGTGGACGGCAGCATGGATCGGATCATATTCAACGGACGCGGTAACGTCATACCCGGCTTCCTCAAGGCCGAGAGAAAGCCCGCCGGCACCCGAAAAGAGGTCCACAGCAATGGGACGATGAATACTCTGTGACATGCTCGCAGTTTATCAGTGGCCTACGACAGAATTTTGCAGCAGAAGGAGGCCTCCACGACCGTATCGCCCATGGTAGTCTGACAATCGAATACCCCGGAACGATCCCCCAACCTCGGCTAAATCGGCGGGGTTACGGCTTTCCAGGATCCGCACATACGTCAAACCAGGGTAATAGACCGGGCTAGGAGTCGGAATGCTTAAATGGCCACCGAGAAAAATCGGAAGAGGGCTAACCATACTCCTAGGGGTCGTTGTTACACTCTCCGGCTGCTCAGGCAACGAAACCACTTTGCACTCGGAAAAGTTAATAAGATGGACAAAGTACGAAGTTACAGATTCACACGAGCTGACTTTCACCGCTATCACGGGTGACCCCAAATGTTTCAAGTTGCGCACCGTCGCCAAAGAAACTAATGGACGCATTGAGGTGGCAGTTATCGAGGGAATACCGCCGAATGCTCCACAACACTGCACGACTGTGGGGAGGATCGAAAAGGTCATTGTTAAAACTGAAGCTCCAGCGTTAAATCTGGATGTTCGCGCTTTACCAGCAGAAGAAGTCCAGCTGAATCCCTGACTCCCGAAAAGCGGACTTCGGTAAATGAACAGAAACGTGGTGTGGGTATTTATCAGTCAGAGTGGTGGAGCTAAGGGGATTCGAACCCCTGACCTTCTCATTGCGAACGAGACGCGCTACCAACTGCGCCATAGCCCCAAAGACCTGATTAGTTTAGCACCCGAACGGCCCGGAATGAAATCTCGGGGAGTGGTTCCCATTACACCACTCCCCGATCTCCGTTTTCAGTTAGTACCCGCGGCGCGGCAACTCAGCATTCAACCAGGCCGCCCCGGCCTACCACAGCTACGCGCGGCGCTTGCGCAGCAGCTCGTCCAGAGCCGCCCCACCTGCAAGACCATCATGCGCAGGTGCAGCTGCCTGTGCGGGAGGCAATGCAGCTTCGGCCATCGATGCCGGCGTTGCTTGGCCAGCAGGCGCTGTCACAGCGGCTGCCTGCCCCACCGCAGCCTGAGCGGTACCTTGCGGAGCAGCTTGGCCCGCAGGCGCTGCCGCTGCCGATACCGCCACACCTTGCGCCACAGCATCCACAAAAGTCACCCGCTCGCCGATCTCCTTGGGGCGGTACGGCACCGGCGCTACCGGGGCTTCGGGAGCCTGGTAGGGCGCTACCGTGCGCTGTTGGATCTGCGGCTTGAGCGTATAACTGGGCAGCTGGCGGCGCGGGACCGCCCCGGCCACGAAACGCTTGGGAAGCTTCTCCGCTTGTTCGCGCTGCGAACCGGCGATAGGAGCGAAATCTTCCGCGGCAATAATCCCTTGCTCAAGGGTCACCGAAATGCCGGAACGGCGCTTAGGCGCCCGCGCCCCCGCGTTCCGGCTCCGTGCTTTTCCCGGGTTCACCCCGGCCTCATATTCCTTGGCGTTCACAGCCTGAGCATCGCGAGCTTCACCAGCGCCACCGTCACGAGCTTCACCAGCAGCTTCACCTTCGCCAGCCGCATCTGCGCCCCCAGTGGCCGCGGAGGCGGCCGTCGGCGTGGTAGCCGCGCTCCCACTCCCCGCGCTCGCGCTCGCGACACTCCGGCTGAGATCAGCACTCCGCCCCAGGTCCGCGCTCCGGCTCGCATCAGCCGTCAGCGCCCCGAGGTCATCACTTCCCAGGGCCGCGCTAGCCGCACTCAAAGCCGAATGCGCGGAAGCAGCCGAAACCGCCGAACGCCCGGGGCGCGGGCGAGCCGGGCGGCGCGAATGGCGCTGTGCCCCGCGGGTCTTCCGGATACCAAGTTCCTCGGTGAGCTCGGCAATATCCTCACGGTCGCGAGCGGTTGCCTTCCCCATTTCACTGAGGAGGTAGCCGAAGCCCGCCCCGTACAGCACCCCGATGCCCAGAGCAACGCAGAAAATCCAGCGTGGCATCGTCGTCGTAAAAGCAAGAGCGCCGAGCACCACAATGAGCAAGCCTAAAGCGCCCGCAACCACAAAACCGCGCTGCCGATTTGCCGCGCGTTGGGAAATACGTGCCTTACGGCGCGCGCGTTCCCGCGCCAGGGTGCGCACATTACGCCCCGCGCTGGGTGGAAGAATATCGCGTTCGTCGTTCTCTGCCATGATGACCTCCGGCTTCCGGAAAAAAATGGCCCCGGTTGGCCCGCCAGTTTCCACGCCCGCCGTTCCTTCCGGCAGCGCGAGGGTGCGTAGCTGGGGTGAATAGCGTTCGTCGATGCGCACATCCGCCAGGATGACGCGCCGCCGATACACACCAGGGATGACATAGACCATGAGCAGCACAACCACTGCCATCAACGCGTATCCCTGGAATCCCACACAGCCACTTTAACCAATCGCGGGGCGCTCAGGCAGGGACGCGCCGTTACTTTCGTAGAGAGAATAACAACGGTGTGATTCGTGGGACGAATGGGGCTGTTGAGCTGGGCTATCCCCTCAAGCTAGGCCTACCCGTTGAGAATCATGCACTCCAATTCGTCGCCGATGCCCACGCTTTCCTTATCCGCGGGGACCACCGCGAGCCCGTTCGATTTCGCGAAATTCGCCAGGGAGAGCAGCTCCACATCCCCCACCGGGTCAAATTCGTAGCCGGCGCGCGGATCGCCATAGACCTGCACCCGCACGTAATCTTGCACGCCCGGTCGAGACAGCAGCCCGCGCGCCGCCCGAGCCCGGATCGAGCGCGGGGTCACATGCTTGTAGCCGGCCATTTTCCGCAGCGAGGGGCGCACAAACACCTCGAAGCACACCAGCGCGGCCACCGGGTTGCCCGGCAGGCAGAACATGAGCGCCGAATTTGCACCGTCGCCCCCGATGGTACCCACCCCGACGTGCCGGCCCGGATTCATAGCGACGGCGTCGAACCGCATCGACCCAAGCGGGGACAGGACCTCCTTGAGGGTATCTCCACCCCCGTAACTCAAACCGCCGGTGGTGAGGATAACGTCGGCGCGCAACAGCTGGTCTTCCAAAGACTCGCGCAAGAGATGCCGGTCATCGGAAACCGCCGGTACGCGGTACGCAACCGCCCCGGCGTTACGCACCGCGGTGGCAAGCGCGTGCGAATTCGCGTCGTAAATCTTTCCGTTACCCAAAGCTTTTCCGGGCGCCACGAGCTCATCGCCCACAGACATGACGACGACGCGCGGCGCCGGCCGCACCCGCACCCGGTCGCGCCCGGCCGCCGCCAGCAAGGCAATATGGCGCGCCCCAATACGAGTGCCTTCCTCCAGAATCGTGGTGCCGGCCCGCAGGTCCTCGCCCTGCGCGCGCACATTCTCCCCGGGAGCCACGCGCGCCGTAATATCCACCTGCGCTTCCCCGTGATCCGTATCGATGAGGGGAACAACGGCGTCCGCGCCCGTGGGCATCCGCGCTCCGGAAGCAATGCGGGCCGCCGCGCCGGGAGTGTGGGCGATGCGGTCGGTGGTGACGGCGAAAATATCATCGGTGACCGGGAAATGCGCCGGGCGAGCGGGCTCGGCACCGAAAGTTTCGTCCGCGCGCACCGCGTACCCATCCAGGGCCGCCAGGTCGGTGTGAGGAACATCAACAGTTGCGACAACGTTTTCGGCAAGAATACAGCCCATCGCATCGGCAAGCTCCACATCGAGAGCCTCCAAAGGCTGGGCGACCTTTAAGAATTCATCGAGTTGCTCGGCTACTGTTTTCACGTATTCCTCCTCGGTACACAGCACAGCGTACCGGTTTGGGGGCCTGCCGGCGCTCACGCCGCGCGCGCGGACCTTGACTCCAAACCACAAGGGCCTTACTCCTAGCGGTCATCCAGCACCTCGTGCCACACTGGTGCCATGACCGACCACACCATATCTCTTCCTGATGTCTCCGCGATGGCGGTGCCGGAAGCCAAACAAGCCTTGCGCGCAACGGTGCGCGCGGCTCGGGCTAAGCGCACGCCCGCCGCCCGTGAGGAAGCCGAAGCCCGCTGGGTCACCACCGTGCTGGATTTCCTCGGCACCGCCACCACGGTTGCCGGCTATATTTCCGTCAATACCGAACCGGGCACCCGGGCGCTGTGCGATGCCATTGTGGCCAGCGGGCGCACGCTTCTTGTCCCCAAGCTCGGTCCCGGGCTCACCCGCCAGTGGGCGCGCTACACCGGCGCGGACAATCTCACCGACCAGGCGCCCGGCCGCCCGCCCGCACCCCGGGGTGAAGCCCTCGATTCCACGGTGTTGCGCCAGGTCGACGCCGCTTTTATCCCCGCGCTGCTCGTCAATCACGACGGCGTGCGCCTGGGCCAGGGCGGGGGCTGGTATGACCGCGTGCTCAAGCAGCTCGATAGCGCCACCCCGGTCGGCGCCCTGATATGGCCCGAAGAATACGTGCATACGCCTCTCCCCCACGATGAGATGGACGTGCCGGTGCGCTACGTTCTCCTCCCCGAAACCGTGGTGGACCTGGGCGGACATTCTCCCCTGCACTAGGGTTGCGGGCGACTTCCCCGAGGGCACGTGTCACGCGCTAGAATAATGCGCCGTACGGCTTGTGCCGGCCGCCCCTCGGCTTGGCCACCGGCCCGGAAAGGAAGAACGTGCCTACCTACAGTTACCGTTGTGACAATTGCGGTCACCATTTTGATGCGCACCAGTCGATGACAGCCGCCGCCCTGGTCACGTGCCCGGAGTGCGGGAAAGACGCGTTGCGGAAGGTAATGGCAGGGATTAGCGCAATCGTGTTCAAGGGCTCGGGTTTCTACCACAATGACTCACGTTCTTCGGGTGGGAGCTCCACGCAGAACTAAGTACGACGACGCAGCTCGGTTTATCCCCAGCTTCGCGAAACGCTGCCGGTATCCACAGACGGGCCCACTTCTGGTTTGCGGCTGAGTATTCCTCGCTAGCCTCGAGCTATGACTGGTATCCACACGCGGCTGTGGCGGGCACGCCATCTGCTGCTGGCCGGGGTTGCCCTCCTGGCTTTTTTCACTATTCTTCAGGCCATTGAGCGCCGCTACCCGGAAACCGCTCAGGTGCTGGTCGCGCGCCGCAATCTATCGGCCGGGCATGTGCTGAGCGGGCGTGATGTGGAGGCGCGCACCGTGGCCCGGGATCTTATTCCGGAGAATGCGCTTTCTTCGGCAGCTGAGGCCAGCGGGCAGCGCCTGGCTGCTAATATCCCGGCCGGGTATCCCCTGGCCCGCGGGGTGCTGCTCTCCCAAGAATTTTTGCGCGACCCACCCGCCGGGCACGTGGTGGTGGCGGTGCGGGTGGCTTCCGATGGAACCGGAAGTTTTATCGAGCCGGGTAATTTTATTGGCTTATATGCGCCAGCCCCGGAACATAGCACGGAGGCCGGAGCGATCCGGGTGGTGGAACGGGCCGCTGTGGTGGGAATCGGGGAAGAAGAAAAGAATGCCGGCATGCTCTCCGAAGGTGTCACATATCGAGTGCTCTACCTGGTTGTTCGCGAAAAAGACGCTAATCTTATCGTGGGCTATGCTGCCGCGGATTCTTTGCGGGCAGTGCTGGTAGCCCCTCCATAGTTTCTGCCACCGGGGTGGTCCCGGTGGCGCTCCGCGCGAAAGGATGGAAGGTGCTCGCGGGTTTCAAGAAATTCATTATGCAGGGTAACGTCATGGACCTCGCCGTCGGTGTTATCGTCGGTGCGGCTTTCTCAGCCGTGGTGAAGTCCCTGACGGACCATATTCTCATGCCGCTTATCGCCGCGATTTTCGGGCAGCCGAATTTTGACGGTAATTTTGTGTGGCACCTGGGTGGGGGCGAAATCCAATTCGGGAGCTTCCTCACCGCGGTGGTCAATTTCTTCATCGTGGCTTTCGCGCTGTACTTCTTCCTGGTACTCCCCATGAATAAGATGCGTGAACGCCACGCCAAGCCGGCCGCGGAAGCGCCGGAAGATCCCCAGCTCATCCTCCTCAAGGAGATCCGTGATGAGCTGCGGGCCAAGCGCGACTAATTTTTGCTCGGCTAATCGGCTAATCTGCACGACTCATCCGCGTGACTAATCTGCGCGATTCATCGCTCGACTACGTGCGGTTCTGAACTCGCGCGATTATGAGCGGGTGCGGGGCTTCGCTGTTTTCCGGAGTCCACTACCGCTTAGAGCTTGCCGATATTTAGAGCTTGCCGAAGTGGGGCGGGCGTTCGTCAAGAATGCTTTGTTCGTGAGCGGTGCGCGCCACGATATCCCGCGTGCGAATATCGCGTGCGGATACGGCCGCGTCCCGGGGTACCACGGTGGTGGACCCCGGGGCGCTCTTTTTTAACCCAGCTCTTGTGCTAGAAGTCTCCGTGCCTGGCAACTCCGCTTGCCCCTCCCCGCGTGCGAGGCGCTGGAGAGCTTCGGCGGCATCCTTGAGTTCGCCGCTTTCCACCCGCCGGGCATCCACTTCGGAAAGGCGCACTACCGCTCGGTGAACGCGTGTTGCCTGCCGAGCACCATCCTCCTGGCTGTGATCTACCGCCCGGCGGGTGTGTCCGGAATGTGCCTCGCTCGCCACGACCGCGCACCTAATCCTGGGCCAGGCCGGAGCGGCGCACCACGTTACCGAGCACCGCATCGGCCTGGGGCCCGCGGCGGCGAATATCAAGTTCGCTCCGTAGCTCTTCCACTAGCTGCTCAGAAGTACGGGCCACCCCATCGGAGGCAATCCAGGCCACCATGTCATCAAGCTGGTCATCCGAGTAGGCGGCCAGCGGCAATCCCGGCCGCACCGCGGGTTTCTTTCCTCGGGCTCGCCGCGATGCTTCCGGATCCGGCGCGGAAGTTCCGGCCTGTGCACTGCCGGCCGCACTACCCGAGGCCGGGGTGTGCGTACCCGAACTGGTATCCACGCCCGGTGCGCTGTGCTGGCCATCCGCGCCGCCATCGCCAGGCGATGCTTCCGCGCTTTCCGCACCAGCCGCACCAGCCGCGCCGGCAGCGCCCGACGTTCCAGCGCCGGGCACGCCCGTAGCACCCGATACCTCTGCGGCGCCCGATGCGCCAGCTTCACTAGCAGCACCCGCCCCAGCAACATCCGCTTCCGCGACGTCCGCCCCAAATGCGGGGGTATCTTCGGCCCGGTGGCGCGCGGCGGCCTCATCGCGGCGCACCACCCGCACGAGCGCTTCGATACGGTCCGCCTCAGCTTCCGGATCAAGGAAAATCGAGGAGGAGAAGGTTTGGACCACCTTCCAGCCCAAATCCTCGAGCATCTCAACCCGGTAGCGGTCCCGGCGGCGCAGCGACGGTTCGGCAACGTAATCGGCGTCGTCGGTCAGAACAGCCACCCGCCAATCGCCTTCGTGTTCGGCAACAACCAGGGGGATGCGCAAGCCGGCATCGTAGCCATAGTAGAGGGCGGTGAAAAGGCCGCGCCCGCGCAGGCGCGCGGCCAGGTCGAAGAGCAACGGGCTGGCCTTGGCCACGTCCTCGTCCGCCCCGATAAGTAGTTCTTCCCGGGCGGCCGTCTCCAGCAGGGTGGCCAGAAGCCGGGGAGCCGCCCCGGAAAGGTCATCGACCCCAATATCGCCGGGGCCCAGGGAAGAAATTACGCTCATATAGCGGCTGGGAACCAGGAGTGCCTCGCTCAGGTAGCGCGCGCCTTCCGCTTCGGTGAGCGGGCCGAAAGTATGAAGCACTCGGCCGTGGACCGTCTTGCCGAAGCCCACCGAGAAAATAACCCGGTCGCGCCGCAGCCCGCTCGCGCCGGTAATATCCACCACCGGCACCAGGCTGGACGCGGATTCGCCCGCCTCGGCCAGCGCCGGGCTATTCGCGATGGTGCGTTCCACCGCCGCTCGCACGTGCACGGCATGCAAACGCGAAATTGTAATAACCGCGAGGGATTCTTCCGAGCGGGTGAGGAGGTGATCCACCACCGCATCCACCACCGCATCCACTTCCGCGCTGGGGGCTTCCACCATTCCGGTATTCGGGGAGGGTACCCCGCGCCCGTCCACCACCTGCAGGCGGTCCGCCCGGCGCACCCGCCCCGCCGGAGCGGCGCGGTCGGCGTCGTCGTACCCTAGGGTGCGCAAGCAGGCGAGGGCAAGATCATCGTGATGCGCACGGAACGTGGGAAGTTCGCACACCGGAAGCGCATCGGCCAGGGCCGCGAGCGCGCTATCCGCGCCCGCCCGCGCCACGTCACCGAGGACGACGAGCTGCGAGCCGCGCGCCATGAGGGCGACCACCGCGGCGAGCGGAACATCCTCGATGCCGTCCAGAATCACCACATCCGCCCAGGGCAGGGTGGGGATGAGCTCCGGGACCAGAGCCGGGGGCACCACCCAGACAGGGCGGGCCGCCTGGACCAGCGCGGTTGCCGAAGCGGCCACGTCGGCCAGCGCGCTCACGCCGGCGCGGGCCAGGTAGCGGTCCACCGCCACGGTTTCTTCGCGCTGCTTGCGGGCCACCGATTGCATATGGGTGATCGCGGCGCGCAGCACCGGGCCGGGCAGGCTCTCCACGTGTTCGCGATCCAGGTCCCGCACGGTGTGTACGAGCATGGCCAGCTGCTGCGGGCCGGCCTGGGCCAGCACGGTATTCCGGGCGATGAGCTGCTCGAACACAGAGTTGGTGTAGGCCAGGTCGAGTTCGGCGGCCACCGCTTCCCCGCTCACTTCGCGGCGGGCCATATCGCGGGCGAAATCACCCAGGCCGCTGTCCTCGAGGTCGTGGAGCAGGTCGATGCGGCGCGGCTGAGAATCAAGAACCCGGCGCTGGGAGACCAGGGTGCGCACCAGGGCCAGCACGTTTTCGATGGGTTCGCGGCGCAGGCCGGCGCGGTGCGGGAGGAATTCTTCGAGTTCGCGCACCTGCCCGTCCACTTCCGCGGCGGTGGCCCGGATCATCGTCATGCCTTCGGGGAGGGTGGGCCAATCGCTTTCCGCGCTGTAGCGGCGCCAAATATCGCGCTGGCGTGCCACTTCGCTCAGGGCCGCGTGCATATCCGCCACTCGGATCCCGGGGCGCACAAAATCGCGGGCCTGCTTGGTCAGGGCGCGACGCTGGGCACGTTTCATGCTTTCGCCGTGCTCGGCGCGCCATTCATCGCTCGCGGTGGCGATCACCATATCAGCCACCGAGCGCTCATACACGGCGGGTTTAAAGACCTCGAGGGTATCTGCGATCCCTTCGAGCATCTTGATTTGTTCCATCCACTGGGCCAGGGTCTTCGGGCGAGCCAGACCGGTTTCCCCGGCCACCCGCTGGGATTGCTCCATGACCAGGGGAAGGGTTTCGGTGGCCATGCGGGTCACGGTGGAGAAGGCGCGGGCGGCGTCGTCCTCCGTGCGCACCTGCGCGCGCAACCATTCCGAATTCCCGCCCCCGCTAAAAGCCCCGGCGCGGCTCGCTTCCGCCAGCCGTTCGAGCACCGCCTCGCGATCCTCACGCACCCGGGCCGCGGCGGTGGCATCCAGGCGCACCTTCGTGGCCGGGCCCTGGGGCTGGGCGGCGAGCTCAGCCAAATGTTCAAGCACGTCATATACCGAGGTATTCCACACCGGATCGACGGCGTGCAGGGCATTCACGTACCCGCGCAGGCTGCGGCGCGCCGCCTTGAGATCGCGGCGCACGGCCAGGGTGCGTTCTTCGTCGATCTGCGGGAACTTTTGGCGCAGGCCCTGGCGTAGCCGCAAAGCCGCACCGTTAATATCGGAAAGATCAATGAGTAGTTCACCCACGCCGAGCTCAGCGGCCCGCACGGTCACCGCGGCGCGCCGCGCCCGAGTGCCGGGAATATAGAGGACGGAGCGGCTGGATGCGGCTGCGTCCGCGGCAATCGCGACCAGGGTGGTGACGTCCGCGCTTCCCGGTGGGGTATCGATCACGACGTCGCGGCCAGTTGCCACGGCTTCCACCGCGGCAAGTTCGGCCACATCCAAATCGCCCACCCCGCGTTCGCCTTCGGGGGCCCGGTCGCGTTTTTCGGCCGGCGGGAGCGGGGCGCTAGTGAGCTGGTGAGTTCCGCGATCCCCGGCAATCGCCGCGAGCACCCCGGAACGAATCATGACCGGGCGCAGCAGCTCCGCGTCGGCAATCGCGCGCGCGGCCGGATCGGCAAACATCCCCAGCAGCACCTGCGGGCGGTAAGAAGCCCCGGGCAGGTAGAGATGCGATAGGCGCCGCACCCGGGTAATAAGTTCATCTTCGGTGGCCCGCTCGACCCGGGTGAGCTGGGCCAATTCGCGCACCGGGGCACCGTGCTGGCGCAGTGCGCTCACAATATCCGGATTGACGGACAGGGCCGGGGTGGTTTGGATAAGGGCATCGGTGCCTACGTCCTCCACCTGCAGCAGACGGTACACAATCGGCACGCTCACTTCGCGCACCTGCCGGGTTTCTTCGCTAGTGGGAGCGGCGGTTTGCGCGGTGGTTTCACCCGCAGCGCCGGGCTGCCCGGTGGCTTCCGAGGCGGCTTGGGCGGCGGGCTGCTCGAGTGACTCCTCGAATCCGGCCGTATCCTCCCCGAGGGCTGCCTCCGCCCCGTGCGCGGCCTCGCCCACCGCGTGACCAGCGGCTTCCTCCGCGCAGGCCCGCATCGCTTCCGGGTCAAGCTTAAGTTCGCCGGTGTCCTCATAGCCGGGTTCCAGCTCATCACTGGGCCGGCGCGGCGGGAGCTCCGTCCACGTCAAATTGCCGCTGGCCAGCTGAATCGGGGCGTACCCGTATTCTTCCGCGGCACGCGCCACCTGGTCTCGCAGGGTACGCCAGGTAGCGAGGGCCTCCTGCTGACTGCGCTCCTCCCGAATAAGCGAGGTGAGGCGGGTGGGCGCCCCGGAAGAAAACTGCGCGCCCCCGGTCGGGTGCGGATGGGTGAGATCAATGCACACCCGCGCGGCCACATTCTCCGCCGCGCGCTCGGCCCGCGCGGCCAGCTCCTCCTGCCAGGCCGCATAAGCTCGCGACACGAGCTCTTCGCGCTGCGGAGCGGGAAGCGGCGCGGGATGCTCCTCCGCCGCTGCGGTACTGCTGTCACTTTCGGTTCCGTGCTGCGCAGCTGCGGTTTCCGGGGAGCCGTGCGCTGCGACGCCGCTAGCGCCGGCCTGCGGTGCCTGCTGAGCTGGAGTGGCGGAATGTCCGGCGGCTTCCGCGCTGGCGGCGGACGCGGCCGGTGCCGGAGCCGGTGAGGAAGCTACGGGCGTATCTTGCCCGGATTCTGCGGGGTCACGGTCGCCCGCGGGCACCGCGGAGGCCTCGGGAACCGCGGCGGTATCACGAGAAAGAGATTCACGAGCCGAATGCCGGCGAGATGAGCGTCTGAAGAGAGGAGTCACAACCTTAACGCTACTCAGGTCCGGCGTAAAAGTCCCTATGCGCGCCGCAATAAGCCAAAAATTACGGCCTTATTCCGCCACCGGCGTGGAAGGCTGGGGCATGCTAGCGGCCCACGCGGAAGAATCCGAAACGGGGAACGACGACGCATCATCGGCCGGGCGCAATCCCGGCCACAGAGGGAGCTCCTGGAGCTGGCCGCCCACGTGCCGGATAAGCAGCTGCGGGGCGGGTTCGGAATCTGGCGACATGGTGGCCCGCTTCGGGGCGCCAATAACCGGCAGGCCCGCCAACGCGGGATCCGCGCGATCAACTACGGTCAGCTGGGAGGAATAGCAGCGCAGCGCCGCCACCACGGTGGCTTCATGAGCCCGAGCGTTGCGGTAGCACCATCCGGCCTGCCCGGGAGTGGATGCCAGCTCGAGCACCGGAATTCCGCTCACCCGGCCTAGGGCGCGAGCCAGGTGATGCACCCGGACGTGGTCGGGGTGGCCGTAGCTTGCTGCGGCGTCGTACCCAATAATGACGGTGGGCCGCACGTGCGCGAGGAGTGCCCGCGCATCTGCGATTTCTTCGCTCAGGTCCGCGCGTGAAAAGGCGTTCGGTCCGGCGCTGGGCGCGGGGCCGGCGACCCCGGGGGCAATCCAGGCCATCCCGGAATCGCGGTAGCGGCGCGGCGCGGCGCCGGAGGCGAGTGCGGGCGCGGTGCCGAGCCAGAAGCCGTCCGTGACCCCGAGGATGGCGCGCGCTCGGGTGATTTCCGCTTCGCGCCGGGCAACGAGTTCGGCCTCCCCCGCCCCGGCGGACAGGGTTCCGGGGACCGCTTCGCCTTCTTCGCCGCGCGTGCACGTGAGGATGCTGACGCGGTGCCCGGCGGCGGTGAGGAGCGCGGTGAGGCCGCCGGCTTGGATTGCTTCGTCGTCCGGGTGGGCGTGGAGAAAAAGGGTGCGGGCGAAGAGCGGGTCGGCGGGGTCCCAGGTGTAGTGGATCGCGCTAGTACCCGCGCTGGCCTGGCTGCTAGTGCGGGCGTTCGTGCGCGCGTCAGTGTGCGCGTTGGTTCCGCCGGCGGTGCTCATGCGTGCCTCCCGAGTGTGCGGTAGGCGGCGGCGTAATCGCGCGCGACCGCGTCCCAGGTACGCGATTCGGCGAAAGCGCGCCCCGCGGCGCCGTGCCGGGCCCGCAAGGCCGGATCGTCCAGGTAGGCCCGCACCGCGCCGGCCCATTCGCGCGGCTCGCGGCTGCGGCACAGGGTGCCCGTCACGCCGCCGTGCACCGATTCGGGGATCCCGGAGGAATCCCAGGCCACCACGGGGGTGCCGCAGGCGGCCGCTTCCACGTTGATGATCCCGAAAGTTTCCGAGAAAGAGGGGTTGAGGAGGAGCTGCGCGTGGGCGAGGAAGGCCGCGAGGCCGGCGCGCGGAAGCGGCCCGATGAAGCGGACGTCGCTTTCCATTCCGGTTTCTGTTACGACGGCGCGCAAGTGGTCCTCGTAGCCGGCAAAGTCATCGGAGGCCGCCCCGGCAATGACGAGGAGCGGGCGGGTGCCAGCAGGTAGCTCCGCGAGCGCGCGAATCGCTAAATCCGGGGCTTTCAGGGGTTGGAGGCGTGCGGCGAAGAAAACGTAGTCCCGGCCTCCGGTCACCTCGGTGACGCAGTCGGGGGCCGCGGGGGCGGAAGCCGGTGAGGCGGCAACGAGTCCGCCAGCGCGGGCCGGGTGGAACATGTCAATATCCACGCCTGGGTGCACGATCTCGACCGGGCAGGGCGGAGTGCCGTAGCGCTGCGCAATCATCTCTTTTTCCGCTTGGGATACCGCAATAATGAGGTCTGATTCGCGCACGCAGCGCGCCTCGCCGGGCACCCGCCCGGAGGATTCTGGCGGTTCACCATCGGCAAGATTTTGGCCTTGCCGCGCAGCTACCGAATGGAAGGATTGCACGTGGGGGCGCCCGGTTTCCTGGGCGATGGGCAGGCAGGCCACGCCCGCGAACCAGTGATGGGAGTGGATAAGGTCGACGCCGCTGCCGTGCTCGGCCATCCACCGGCGAAATTCCACTGTGAAGGGGGCGATGAGGCCATCGGTGTGGCTTTTCGCCACGGGATGGCGCGGGCCGGCCGGTAAGAAGAAAGCACGCACGCCCGGCATGACCTCATGCATATAGGGCTGGCCGGGTTCGCTGGCGCGGGTGACCAGATCGACCCGGTGCCCGGCACGGGCCAGGGCCTGGGCGGTATTGGTCACCACCACGTTGAGGCCGCCGGCGTCGGCAGATCCGGGAGTGGCCAGTGGGGAGGTATGCACCGAGGTCATAGCGATATGGAGCGGGGCAGGCGCGCCGTCGTTCCTATCCGGTTCTTGTACGTGGTGCGTATTTCCCAAGGTCATTCCCCCAGCCTACCCGGATTCGAGGGTTTTCCGAATATTCTCCACAAGTGCCATAACAGGCATATCGTCGGGAGTGAACTTCCGTATACCTTCATCCAAGCGAGGAACGAGCTCCGCTAAATATTCCTTTTCCTGCACGGAAAGTCCCCTATGAAACTCGTGCCGGAAAACTTCACGACCGCGGCTCGCTGGTGCGCCGTCGTAAAGATAGTTACCCGAACGATTCGTAACCGTGAAACGGTCAAAAGGACTAATGCTCGCGCATATCGCGGCAACTGTTTGGTCAAGAGCGTTTACCGCCACCTCATGTGCTTCGGGTGGCGTCCAGCGAGCAGGCAAGCCGCGTAACCGATCCGCGTAAAATCGCTCCAATAATCCTGCTTGGGAAAGCACCGGTGGAACCGCAACAATAATCGCGTGCGTGCGGCGCCCAAGCTCGCGCGCTTTCCTAGCTTCGGCTATTACCATCGCGGTATTGCGCCATGTTCCTTCAACCAGAGTGGAAAATGAGTTTTGTGACGCCCAATCGATGCACATCGCGATCCATTGGCCAGAGGCTTGGGCAGTTATGTGAGGCATCTGGAGAGGATCGTTCTGACATAGCCAGTCATAGTCGGGATGAAAAGCTCGCAGATCATCGCCGATAATGCGCGTAATATTTTCATCGAGATAGCGAGATACTACCGTTTTTTGTGTTTTGGTTTTACCGGCACCCGGCTGGCCACCGAGAAAAATAGATACTGGCGATAGCGATACCCGAGATCTGGCGAATACTCTCGGTTTGACGCGACGGATCCACTCTGCACGGATATCAAGATCACACATGAGAAAGAGTGGCGGGTAATTGCTCACGCAGTGCATGCCACGAGCGAATACAGCGAATCTGTTCCGCCCGATCATTTTCATTCACGGCATCGCGTTGCTCAATGAGCTCGAGGTATTTACCGTCATAAACCGCTCGACGTGCTTCGTCACCCGCAATATCCGCCTGCCTGGAGAGGGAAATATACCGCCCGCAAAGCATCGTTCCCGCTTCATAGAACACGTCATAAAGAACCGTGTCGGAATAGTCCTCGTAACCAAAAGGCTCCGTCATGGTGTCACGCCCCTTTCGCCCTTGTTCTATCCTAAGCAGTAGTCCCCACACGGGCTACCCCACGCTGACCGTACTATGCATACGAGTTCTGTCACACCAACACCATATCTCTGCGCGTGAGCAAACAGATCATTGCTCTCGTGCATTATTGCTGCCATGATCCTCCAGCAGTTCACTATGTGCCGGCCCGGTTACGCGCACCCGCGTACCGATCTACTGTGCCCCCGAAAGGATTCGAACCTTCGACCTACCGCTTAGGAGGCGGTCGCTCTTCCCCTGAGCTACGAGGGCGGACCCACCGCCGACCGTTCATCCGAACGACGGTAGGAATAAGATAACCGTTCCAGGTTACTCTGCGTGGCACCGTGGGCGCCACTTACCGCGTGCAGTGCCGCGCTACTTATCGCGGCTTACTTACCGCCGGAATGTGCGCTGTTGCCCAGTCCCTGCGCGCGAGACCACACGGGCACCTCACGCCACCGCGCCAGCTACCGCGCCGAAGGATCGGGCACATCCCAGGGCACATTAGTATCCGGAACGTGGAGGTTCTTGGTGGCGTGGGTCGGAACCACGAGCACCGGCGATTGGGTACCGAGGAGCAGCGTGTGGCTGGTGGAGCCAAAGAGCAGCCCGGTAATTCCGCCGCGGCCGCGCGCGCCCACGACCACCAGATCCACGGAGCTAGAAAACTCCGCCATGATTTCCGCCGCGGAGCCTTCCACCGCGTAGCAGCGCACCTGCACGGTTTCATCCCCGCGCAGCACTTCGGCCACGGTTTCTTCCAGGCCCAGGCGGGTATCATCCAGAATTTCGCGGGTCATATCCCCGCCGGGAAGCAGGCCGCCACCGGCGCGCGTCACCGATACCGCGTTAATTGCGGAGACCTGCGCACCCCAGCGCCCGGCCATCCGCACCGCCAAATTAAGCGCGTATTTCGATTCCTGCGAGCCATCCACGCCCACCACAATGTGGCGGATCGGCAGGCGCCGCGAATGCTGGAGCGGCACCACAGCAACCGGGCAGTACGCCTTGGAAACAATCGCGCCGGCCACCACACCCAGCTGGTCAATATCCGCGGTATCCGCCCCGGAATACCCGACCACCAGCCGGGAAGCAGTTTTGGATTCTGCCAGGAGCAGCTCAACCGGATCCCCGGGCAGCGCTACCGCGGTGGCTTCCAGCCCTGCCAGGCTCGCCACACCTTCCTGGGCGAGCGCCTCCCGCGCAATACTCATGGCGCTCTCATAGGAGCCGCGCGGATCAGGGCCTTCCTGGTAGCAGGTAAGGGCCCGCAGGGTGGCATTGCGGCTCACGGCCACGTGCGCGCCCCACACAAGTGCTGCGCGCGATTCAGGGGAGCCATCCACCCCGACGACCACGGAATTCTCATGCTGGTACATCGTTACCTCCGTTGCCCATTCTCCCACGAGCCCGCCCCGGGGTGGAACTGTGCGTAAAATACGAACGCCGCCGGGAGCTCCGACGGCGTTCGCACATAAATCTTCTCAAACCTCGCGACAGGCGCGCTTTAGGAAACGCGAATCACGATGGGGGTATCACCGCACCACGAGTCCGGGCCCACGCGGGTACCCATGCTCGGGTTCCACGCCGCCACATTCTGGCCGTTGCCCAGCGAGATCGCCACGTGGCCGGGCCAGTAGAGGATGTCACCGGGCTGGGCTTCCGCGTAGGAAACCTGGCGGCCCACCGAGAGCACCGAGGTGGTGTACCCGCCGATGGCAACGCCGTGCTGGGCGTAGACCCAGCGCACGAAGCCGATGCAATCCCAACCCGAGGGGGTGGTGCCAGCCCACACATAGGGCGAGCCCACGCCGCTGAGGGCGGTGTCAAGAACGGAGGAGCCGATGGCGCTGGGCGCTGCTTCCACTTCCACGCCAATGCCCGCGGCGGCGGGAGTGGCAGCATTATCAGAAGAGGTAGTGGCGGTTTCAGCCGCGGCGGTGGTGGTGCTGGCGGCCGGGGCAGCTACTTCAATAGCCGGAGCTGCGGATTGAATGTTGATCTGTTCGATCTTCCATTCCGAGGTGGCGCTCGTGGTGCCGGCGATGCCAGCGGCAACGTCCTGCGCGTGCGGGTTGGACAGTGCCGCCTTGGCGGGCGCCGCCGCGGTATCAGCCGCCGCATTCGGAACGATCAGTGCTGCTGCGCCGCCCACAACGAGAGCTGCGGTGAGACCACGTACTGCGGGGTTCGCCAGGTTGTGAGCCTGCGACCGCGTATCAAGAGCGTGGCGTCCGGTCATGGGATGATCTCCTACAAAACTTTTCCTGCGCGCCCCGCGGGGCACTTTCGGTACGTCCATTAGCGTAACGATTAGGCAACGGATTGTCACGTTTATGTAACAAGTGGCACAGGAGGGCCGTTATCATCCCAAAACGGCGAGCTCCCGGCCTTTCCTCCGCTTTTTTCGCGTGATATCAGGCTTTCCCCAGCACCCGTTTATAACGTTTTGATATACTTTTTCGCGGCTTACGTCACGCTGAGGTGACGAACTGTGGTGGAGACCACGGGCACGACGACGCCGCACTACCGCTCCGCCAGGCCGATAATCCGGCTTTCATTGCTACCTGATACAGTCCGGCCGCCCGGAACTCACCGCTGCCACCCGGCCGTCACCACGGCTACTCGAAGCGCACCGCCTCCAGCCCGGCCGCCTCAGGCGTGCACGAGCAGGTGTTTGCGAATCCAGTCAGTTAGAGGAAGAACTCCGCTTGCCCCGTGGGCGAGGATACCGCCGTCGTCCTCAACACTGATAGTCACCGCGGCATCGGGTTTAATGCCGGCCGCGGCCATGGCTTCGAGGAGATCGTCGTCGGTTTGCACCACTTCGCCGATGCGCGCAATGGTGACCTTTCCTCCGTTCGGGTTACGTTCCAGGTAATCCGCCACGGCGAGCAAGCCGGTGCGCGCGGCAATATCCGCGCCGGGGCCCATGGAATTTTCCGCGGGAATCGGGTTACCGAAAGGATCGTGGCTGAGTTCGTAGCCCTGCTCGCCCAGCACGTGGGAAATGCGTTCTTCCAGTTCGCGAGACATCACGTGCTCCCAGCGGCAGGCCTCTGCATGCACGTGCTCCCAGGGCATCCCCAGCACGTGGAGGAGGAAACACTCGGCTACCCGGTGTTTGCGCATCACGCTGGTGGCGATGCGGCGGCCTTCGTCAGTGAGCACGATGGCACGGTCGGTATCCAGGTACATCATGCCGTCACGTTCCAGGCGCGCCACGGTTTCCGAGACGGTGGGTTTGGATTGGCTCAGGCGCTCCACGAGCCGGGCACGCAGCGGAACGATTCCTTCCTCTTCGAGTTCGTAGACCGCTTTGAGGTACATCTCGCGGGTATCAACAAGGTCATCACTCATCGCGCGTCTCCTTCGTCTCTGCGGCGGGGGCGGCATCCGGGTGCCCGCCCGCATCCGGCTCCTCATGCGTATCTTGCCATTCTAAGCTGCCCGCGCGCTGCGGGGAATGCCCAGTTTCCGAGCCGCTCGCTGCACTCTCGCCCGGCGCGCTTTCGTTCGGTTCCGTTCCCTGTACAGCGGCGGCCGATGCCTCACTCGACCGCAACTCGCTATCGTGTGCTTCGTCCTCCGGTTCGAAAAGATCGGCTTCGACTTCGTCGTGATCCTCCGCGGTGAAGCTTTGCCCGCTATCCGTCTGCCCGGTGCGATTGGCCCGCAGCTGCGCTTCGCGCTCCTCATTTTCGTGTTCGAGCGGTCCGAGGATCTCCAGCTGGAAGGGGTGGCGCACCCGGTAATGCACTTCCACATCCCATTTGCGCCGGCCCCACAGGTAGGCGCCCACGGTGGCCACCAGGCAGCCAATCGCGCCGATGCCCACGCCCCAGCGCGCCCCGGCCGCCCCGGAAATACCGCCGACCACCAGCGAACCAATCGGGGTCACGCCCTGGTTAACCGTCTGGTAGAGGGAGACCACGCGTCCGCGCATCTGCGGAGAAGTCGACATCTGCACCGCGGCATTGGCGGCGGTGAGCATGATGAGCATGAAGAAACCGACCGGCACCAGGGTGAGGGTGTAGATCAGCAGGTTCGGGGCCAGCGCATTCGCGGTCACCGCGATACCCATGGCCACGCCCGCTCCCACCACGGAACGCACCCGCGGCTGCTTGGTGCGCCGCGCCCCCACTACGGCACCGGACAGCGAACCCACCGCCACCATGGAGGAAACAATGCCGAATTGGGTGGAGTCGGCGTGGAATTCCATGGTGGACATGGACACCGTGGTGAGCGGGGTATTCATAGCCAGGCAGGACACCACGCCCACCACCGCGAAAATCACGAGGAGGTCGGAACGGTTGCCCACGTAGCGCAGGCCGTCAATCGTTCCTTGAATTGCGGAAACTTTCTTTTCCGGCCGCGGCGCCGGATGGAATTCCTCCGGGCGCATAAGCGCCAGCGCAATAAGAGTGGCCCCGAACATGATGCCGTTAATAATGAAGACCCAGCCGGTGCCGATCACCCCGATTAGCAAACCACCCAGCGCCGGCCCGATGAGGCGCGCAATATTAAAGGACATGGAGTTCAGGCCCACGGCGTTGGGCAGCCAGCGCGGGGGCACCAATTCGGAAATAAAAACGAGGCGCGGCGGATTATCGAAGGATTGAATCACCCCGATGGCCAGAGCGAACAGGCAAACCACCAGCACATTCGCCCAGCCCAGCAGCACCAGCACCCCCAGGGCCACCGCGGTGAGCAGCATCCCGAATTGGGTGAGAACCACCATTTTGCGTTTATCCAGGCGATCAGCGAGGGCGCCGGCCAGCGGCATAATAAAAGGAATAGGGACGAATTGCAGCGCCGTCACAATACCCACGGCAAAAGCATCATTATTGGTGAGGTCGCTCATGACGAGCCAGTTCTGGGCGGTGCGTTGCATCCACCCGCCGGTATTGGCGACCAACGAGGCAGCGAACCAAATAGCGTAGTTGCGGTATTTCAAACTGGCGAATGTACGCCCCACTAAATCCTGCCCCCTGCGGAAAAATCCGATAACTATAGCGGCCGACGGGCGCGGCGGGCTCGCAGCTGCGCTATCTGCGGTGAGTTTATCACGCACGGCCAGGCAAAGCTCGCCTTTGTCTCACCGGCGAAAATAGTACGACGACGCACGGCGGGCCCGCCCCTGAGGGGCGGCCCCGCCGTGAATAAGCTGGCAGCCAAAGTTCTTAGCCGAGCAGGAGTTTCTGAATCGGGTCAAGCAGGAAGTAGATCACGAAGGCAACGAGGGTGCCCCACATGAGCGGGTGAACCTTGCGGGCCTTGCCGGCCGCGACCGCCATAATGACGTAGGCGATGAAGCCCACCCCGATGCCTACCGTAATGGAGTAGGAGAAGGGCATGAGGGCAACGGTGAGGAAGGCCGGGATCCCCACGCTCAGATCGTCCCAGTCGATCTCGGTGACCTGCTGCATCATGAGGAAGCCCACCGCGACCAGCGCAGGAGCGGCCGCTTCGGAAGGAACCAGGGTGACGAGGGGTGCGAAGAAGATGGAGAGCAGGAAGAGGGCGCCGGTGGTTACCGATGCGAGGCCGGTGCGCGCACCGTCAGCTACGCCCGTCGTCGACTCAACAAAAGAGGTGTTCGAGGATACGCCACCCATACCGCCGGCCAGCGCCGCGAGGGAATCGAGGAGCAGGATGCGCGAGGTGTGGTAGGGCATGCCATCTTCGTCGAGCAGGTCACCTTCGGAAGCGACCGCGACCATGGTGCCCATGGTGTCGAAGAAGTCGGCGAGCATAACGGAGAATGCCAGCACCACCACGGAAATAACACCGAGCTTCTGGAAGGGCCCCACCACGGAGAAGCATCCGAGGGTGGAGAAGTCGGGGATTTGCACCGGGGAGCCGTTGAGGGCGGGCGCCCCGCCGTTCCAACCGGTCACGTCGCCGCCGGCCACGCTTCCGGGCTTGGCAATAATATTGACGATCACGGCCGCGATGGTCGAGGACACGATGCCGATGAGGAGCGCGCCGGGCACCCCGCGCAGCAGGCAGATCGCGGTGAGGAAGAGGCCGAAAACGAAGACTGCCAGCGGCCAGGAGGCGATGGAGCCGTTGATCCCGAAGGACATGATGGTGCCTTCGCCGGGGCGGATGAGGCCGGCGTTGACCAGCCCGACCAGGGTGATGAAGAGTCCCAGGCCCACAGAAATGGCGGTGCGCAGGAACTTCGGCACCGCCCGGAAAATGGCTTCACGCAGGCCCGTCACCACGAGCAGCGTGATGACGATACCTTCGATAACGATAATTCCCATACCGTCAGCCCAGGTCATTCCGGGCATCTGCACGATGACTACGCCGACGATGGTATTGAGGCCCAGCCCGGCCGCCATGGCGAGCGGGAAATTGGCGATGACGCCGGTGAGCAGCGTCATGAGGCCGGCCACGATGGCGGTGCCGGCAGCGATCGCCGGGAGGTTCGGGCCCTCGGTGCCGCCGCCCAGGTAGGCGCCGGTGGAATCCGGACCCGACAGGATAATGGGGTTAAGAACCAGAATGTAGGCCATGGCCACGAAGGTGACCAGCCCGCCGCGCAGTTCGCGGGCCACGGTGGTCCCGCGTTCGCGCAGCCGGAAAAAATCCCGCTTCGGCTCGGAGGTTGTGCTGTGGTTCGTCTCGACGTGCGTGGAAGTTACGCTCACGAAGATCTCCTCGGTAGTCGTGCGGTCCGTTATGCGCTGGCGAGCGCGTGATCCGCAAGATTGACGGGCGGTCCTGACCGCCACCGGCACCCATTCTTGAACTGCGGTCACCACCCACGCAAGGCGCGTCTCATTATTTGGACGCTTTTTCGCTGTTTTTATCTCATATTTCGAGACGCGCGCGGGATGCGGTGGAGAAATGGCGCGGTGGCGCGGTTTTCCACCCCTGCACCTCCCGCGTGAGTCCGGCCACGCGCGGCAGCGCCGGATCTCGCTGCGATGCGAATACCAGCGCGCCCGGCCCGGGTTGTTACGGAACAGATGCGACGACGACGTCGCCAAACCCGCGGACCGCTAATTCTCCATCACAGTGCGGCACGAAAACCGCTTGCCCGGAGTTGAGCGGTTCACGCCGGCCCCCGGCGAAGACTTCCACCGCGCCTTCCAGGCAGACCACGGTGCGCGGGCCGCGCGAGCGCAGCTTTTCAACGGTGGTGGCATCGCGCAGGTGAACCACCGAGAGTTCAAAGTCGTCCACGGGAACATAGAAAGTGGAAACCGCTTCGCTCATATGCTCGGGTGCGATACGGATGGGCGGGACTGCGGCGTCGTCCATAATCCGCAGCAATTCGGCCACGTCCACGTGTTTCGGGGTGAGGCCGGCGCGCAGCACGTTATCGGAGGCCGCCATGATTTCCACCGCGGTTCCGGACAGGTAAGCGTGCACCGTCCCGGCGGGGATAAAGAGGGCTTCTCCGGGGCGTAAGGTCACCGGATTCATGAGGAGGGAGGCCACCACTCCCGGGTCGCCCGGATAGTGCTGAGCCAGGGTTTCCACAATGCGGTCCGCGCGCGGGGAGGGCGAGGCGCCTCGCTCCAGGCGGGCGGCGCAGGCGGCTACCACCTGCTCAATCTGCTCGGGTTCGGGGCGGGTTCCCGCGGAAAGGAGATCGGCAAAGACCGCTCCCACCCCGCGTTCTTCCACGAGGGCGGCAAGCCGGTCGGTGAGGGGCAGGCCGAGGCCGCCGAGTACTTCGGCGATGCGCCGCGGGGTGCGCAGCCCGCAGATCGCCTCGAAAGGCGTGAGTGCGTAGGCCAGTTCCGGTTTATGATTGCGATCCCGGTAGGAACGGTGGGGAGCGGTGCGGGAAATTCCGGCGGCTTCTTCCCGCTCGAAACCGGCACGGGCCTGCTCGAGGGAGGGGTGAACCTGGAGGGAGAGCGGCTGGTGCGGGGCAATAAGTTTGAGTAAATACGGTAATTCGCCCCCGTGCCGGCGGGCCACATCCGCGCCGAGCATCTCCTCGGGCGCCCGGGCGATCAGATCGCGTAGGCTCGGCCCGCCGGGCGCTACCAGGGTGGTGGATTCTTCCGGGAGCGCCGCGGTTTCCGACAGCTCCACGGATTCCATGTGATGTAGGCGATCCGGGCGGTCCGGAAGTTCCGGATATTCTCGAAGTTCTGTGCGCTCTGGCGCGCGGGTGCCGCGCGCCGGGCCGGCCC
>NZ_JBOZCC010000012.1:0-58925 GCF_051265055.1 Actinotignum saccati | reverse complement strand
GCTAAGGATAAGGACGAGATTACTGTCACGATCAAGGATGGTGACAAGGTCTTCGATACGTCGAAGGTGACTGTTAACGATCCTGATAGTGATGGGGACGGCCTGACCGATTCTGAAGAAGAAAAGATCGGAACCGACCCGAATAACCCGGATACTGACGGCGATGGCATCAACGACGGGGACGAGGTCAATGGCACCAAGAACCCGTTCCAGGATGACAAGTCTGATCCGGATGGTAAGCCTGGTAATACTGATCCGCTCAACCCTGACTCGGATGGCGATGGGGTGAATGACGGTGACGAAGTAACCGGTAAGCACAACAATGGCAATCCGACTAATCCGAACAAGGCCGATACCGATGGTGACGGCGTGACGGATGGGGATGAGAAGAAGGACGGTACCGATCCGAATAACCCGGACACCGACGGCGATGGCATCAATGATGGTGACGAGAAGAAGATTGGCACTGATCCGAAGAACCCGGATACTGATGGTGATGGGATCAATGACGGGGACGAGGTCAATGGCACCAAGAACCCGTTCAAGGACGATAAGTTCAATAAGGACGGCAAGCCCGGTAACACTGACCCGCTCAACCCTGACACCGATGGTGACGGAGTCAATGACGGCGACGAAGTGACCGGCAAGAACAACGGTGGCAAGCCGACTAACCCGAACAAGGCCGATACCGATGGCGATGGCGTGACCGACGCTGACGAAATCAAGGACGGCACGGACCCGAATAATGCTGACACCGATGGTGACGGCGTGAACGACGGGGACGAGAAGAAGGACGGGACTGACCCGAAGAACCCGGATACTGACGGTGATGGCGTGTCTGATGGTCGTGAAAAGGACCTGGGCACCGATCCGAAGAACCCGGATACTGATGGGGATGGTCTGACTGACGGTGAGGAAGCCGGTACGGATATCGACGAGAACGGTAAGCCTGCTCGTAATGAGGATGGCACCCCGAAGGTTGATGACTCCAAGGCTACCAAGACCGACCCGAAGAACCCGGATACCGATGGTGACGGCATCAACGACGGCGACGAAGTCAATGGCACCAAGAACCCGTTCAAGGACGATAAGTTCAATAAGGACGGCAAGCCCGGTAACACTGACCCGCTCAACCCCGACACCGATGGTGACGGAGTCAATGACGGCGACGAAGTGACCGGCAAGAACAACGGTGGCAAGCCGACTAACCCGAACAAGGCCGATACCGATGGCGATGGCGTGACCGACGCTGACGAAATCAAGGACGGCACGGACCCGAACAACGCTGACACCGACGGGGACGGCGTGAACGACGGGGACGAGAAGAAGGACGGGACTGACCCGAAGAACCCGGATACTGACGGTGATGGCGTGTCTGATGGTCGTGAAAAGGACCTGGGCACCGACCCGAAGAACCCGGACACTGACGGGGATGGCCTGACTGATGGTGAGGAAGCCGGTACGGATATCGACGAGAACGGTAAGCCTGCTCGTAATGAGGATGGCACCCCGAAGGTCGATGACTCCAAGGCTACCAAGACCGACCCGAAGAACCCCGATACCGACGGCGATGGCCTGACCGATGGTGAGGAAAAGGTGATCGGGACTGATCCGAAGAACCCGGATACCGACGGTGACGGGCTCACGGATGGGGATGAGGTGAACGGCACTAAGAACCCGTTCCAGGACGATAAGTTCAATAAGGACGGCAAGCCCGGTAACACTGACCCGCTCAACCCTGACACCGACGGTGATGGCCTGACCGATGGTGAAGAAAAGGTGATCGGTACTGATCCGAAGAACCCGGACACCGACGGTGATGGGATCAATGACGGTGATGAGGTGAATGGCACTAAGAACCCGTTCAAGGATGACAAGTTCAATAAGGACGGCAAGCCCGGTAATACTGACCCGCTCAACCCTGATACTGATGGTGATGGTCTCACTGATGGTGATGAGGTGACGGGCGTGAAGAATGGTGGTAAGCCGACTAACCCGAATAAGGCCGACACGGATGGTGACGGTATTAACGATGGTGACGAGATTAAGAACGGCACCGACCCGTTGAACCCGAACGATCCGGGTAAGCCTGCGCCGAAGACTAAGAAGGTGAAGAAGACTCTTCAGGTCACTGGTGCAACGAGCGTTGGTCTTGCTGGTACGGCGGCATTCTTGCTGCTTGCTGGCGGGCTCGTGGTGACGCGGCGCCGCAAGGCGTAACCAACTGAGCTAGCTGCATGGCTAACGTGAGGGGCTGGTAGGAAATCTATGACGGGTTTCTTACCAGCCCCTTGCTTACTCAATATGGGCGCAGTTTAAGTATTTAGCTCACTTGAACAGGTATTTACATGTCTAGCTCGACTGTATTTTTACGGTAGAAAGATGAATTCTGAAGGTGAAAATAGATTTTACTACTTTAGGAAAGGGGTTACCATCTTATGGTGATGCCCCCACAGATCCATGGGATTTATTCAATGACCTAGACAAAAAAATTCAAACACTGCGGGAGGGGCAAAAGCGAGTATTATCCGAGTGGCACGGCCGTAGGAATGAGCGAGATTTATTAATTAAAATGAACACGGGCGCTGGAAAAACTCTAGTTGGGTTGCTTATCGCTCGCAGCTGGCTTAACGAGGGCATTCGACCGGTTGCGTATCTCGTTCCCAATAGGTTTTTGATTCGCCAGGTGCAGGCTGAAGCGCAACAATTAGGCATTGAGGTCGCTGAAAATATCAATTCATCGGACTACCAACAGGGGAATGCAGTTCTCGTCGAGACCTTTCAGAAGCTCTTTAACGGTTTTTCTGTTTTTGGTGTCGGAGGTAATGCTAGTAGGCCCGCCAAAACCCAATTGGCGGGTATTGTTATTGATGACGCTCACGCTTGCGTTTCTCAGGCAAGTGACGTATTCAAGCTCTGTATTAACACTGAAAAAGAGTATCAGGAGCTGCTCCAGCTGTTTGAGGAGGATCTAAAGAAACAATCGCAGCATGGACTGCTAGACCTGAAAGCGAAACGCGCAGATGCTATACAGGAGATTCCGTTTTGGGCATGGCAAAGTAAGCAGGAGCGAGTCGCATCCATCATCCATCCGATTTCAGAAAGTGATGAATTGATGTGGAGCTGGCCGCTTATTGCCGATGTTCTTCCAATATGTACCGCTGTGGTTACTGGTGATGCAATTGAGATATTTCCCCCATGCTTTCCGACGGATACTTTACTCGGATTCGCTTGCGCTCAGCGCAGGGTTTATCTTACAGCCACTCTCCCAGATGATTCGGTTCTGATAAAGCATTTTGGTGCTAAGCCTGAATCTGTCTCAGCTCCAATTTTCTCTTTCGATGCAGGGGATGTGGGGGACCGAATGATCCTGCTTCCTGAAGAGATTGACCCAAATGCGACGGATGAAGAGATCCGAGATTTCATTGTATCTCTTGCGGAAGAGCGAAATGTTGTCGTTATTGTTCCAAGTTGGCAGCGTGCAAAGCGGTGGGAAGATGACGCAGCTTTAGTCCTTGATAAAGATAATATCGACGCGGGGATAAAAGAACTGGAGGAGAATTCTCGCAAAGGCCTTGTGGTATTGGTCAATAGATATGATGGTGTCAATCTGCCCGGCGATGTGTGTCGTATTCTCGTGGTAGATGGTCTTCCTGAGGCTCTTGACGCTTCGGAACGTCTCGCGCAAGCGCACATGGGTAATTCTAAGGCGCTACTTGGCTCTCAAATTCAACGTCTTGAGCAGGGTATGGGAAGGGCAACACGGTCAAAGGAAGACTATGCCGTAGTTCTCCTTATGGGGAAGAGATTAATTGAACGTCTAAATCATCCTGAGAGCTATCATCTCTTGTCGCCTGCAACTCGGGAACAGCTTGATATAGGAAGAAAATATATAGCTCCAAAGTTGTCTAACTTAGATGATATTCGTGATGTTATCGAACAGTGTCTTGATCGAGATCGTGCATGGCTCGACTTTATGAAAGATAGGTTGGAGAGAGTTAAATACTCTCCCGGCGTCAATTCGAGTGCGGCAGAGCTCGAACGTGCCGCATTCAATGCGGCCCTCGAGCGAGACTACAAGACAGCAGCTGGATATCAGCAAGAACTTGTGAATATGCTCCCAGCCAACTCTGCGGTTAAGGCAATACAGACGCAGCGGCTTGCTAAATACACCAATTTCTTTTCTAGATTACGGGCGCAAAAGATTCAAAAATCGGCACATGACCTCAACAAACAGCTTCTTTATCCCGAGAATTTAACCTGCATTGGAGAAGCAGAAGAGATAATTCGTAAGCAGGCCGAACAGTCCGCAGAGACCCTGCAAAAGTATTCATCGGGAGAGGCCGTTTCACGAGGTTTCGATTCTATTTTAAAGAAACTCGATTGGGGGGTCGACTACAAGGACTTCGAAAAGGCAATGAATGATCTAGCTGAACACATAGGTTTTCATGGCCAACAACCCGATCAAGAAAAGGATCATGGCCCGGACAATCTCTGGGAAGTGAAGCTGGGTGTGTACTATGTGATTGAGGCGAAGAACGAAGTCAAATCGGATAAGCCAATTCCAAAAAGGTATGCCGCGCAATTGTCGCAGGCGATGGACTGGTTTGAAGAAAACCATGCAGGCCGAAAGGCAATACCGGTGCTAGTGAATCCGGTTGCGGAGTTTGACTCTCATGCCGCGATCCCGCAGGGGTGCAGGGTGATGGATCGGCAAAGCCTTACAAACCTCAGGAAATCCATAGAAAAGTTCGCTGAAGATCTATCCGAAAATGGGGCATATCGAAACGTTTCTGATGTTGGTAAGCTTCTCAAGCTTTACAAGCTCAACGCAGATTCGTTTATTGAGGCTTACACTGCACGCCCGTGGTACGCGTGAAATAGACTGGTAGCTCTGTAAATTCTGAGTTTATTGCCCTACGGTGAGCATTCTGGCCGTATTTGGATCAGAGTGCCCACCGTAGGGTAGAACGCTCGGAAATCTTTTGTTGTTAGTTCCCGGAGCTACTGCGAATCATTCATGTTCGTAAAGCGACCTCCGCCACGGCCCAGGAATTGCCGGCTCGCATGCACTACGCTGGTGATGCCGCGGTGTGGCACGGCGGCTTCCCTGAGATTGAGAAGGTAGCTCGTCATGTTTGAGTCACTGTGCTGCGCCCGCGAATGGACCTTGCGCCCGGGCAGCCTGCTGCGCCGCTCGCTGGTCTGCCTCATCGGTGTGATCCTCACCGCTATCGGCATCACCGTGGCCCTCAAAGGTCACGCCGGCGTGGACCCCTTCACCGCCCTGCTCCAGGGCGTCAGCCACATCACCGGCCTGTCCTTCTCCTGGGTGGTCCCGGTGGTCAATATTGCCCTCATCGCGCTCATCTTCCCTTTCGACCACAAAGTCCTCGGGTTGGGCACCGTCCTCAATTTCACCCTGGTCGGGGTGCTCGTCACCAGCTTCACCAGCATCCTCGACTCCATCTACGTTTTCACGTATTCAATCCCGGGGATGCTTGCCCACTTGGCTATCGGCCTGGTGATTTTCGCGCTGGGGCTCTCGCTTTATATCACGCCGGACATCGGCCAAGGCGCCGCCGACTGCATCGTCCCCGTACTCCTGCGCCGCTTCCCGGGCCACTCCTACCGCACCTTCCGCGTGGCCCAGGATTTCATCGTGGTCCTCATCGCCCTCGTGCTGTTCCGTTTCGATCTGAGCAGTGGCGTGATTGGCATTGGCACCGCGATTATGGCGCTGGGGATTGGCGTCGTCGTCGATTTCTTTAACCGTACGGTCGCGTACCGTCTTGTTGGTACGACGGCGTCCTACACGGCACGCCCCGCCCCCGCTATCACCGATATCGAAGCTGAGGCACAGGCCTGAAGCGGGCTTCAGGGTGCGGTGGCAATAATCGTCTCCACCCCGGCGGCCGCAAGCTCCGCAGCGCTCGGTTCGCCCGGCGGTGCAACATCCGTAATAAGAATCGGGATCTCATCGAGCGCGGCAATGGAATACATGGTGCGGCGCCCGAATTTACTGTGATCCATGAGCACCACCGAGGTTTCTGCCGCCTGCATCATCGCAATTTTCGTTTGCGCGGTGTACTCGTAAGGATTCGTGAGGCCCCGGGCTGTCATGCCCACGGTGGAAAGCAAGCACATATCCGCTTCGATATGGCGCAGCGCCGTGACGGTCATAGCTCCGTGGCAGGACGATAACCAGGTGTAATACAGCCCGCCCAGCAGATAAATCTGGATGCCAGCCACGCCCTCCAGATGTTGGGCCACCAGATGCGAATTCGTGATCACCGTGAGCGGCACCCGGGTGTGGAGCATACCCAGCAGCGGGATAATTGAAGAAGAATCATCCAGAATGAGGGTCATATCCGGGCTAATAAGCTTGAGGGCCTTTTCGCACATGGCCT
Organism: Actinotignum saccati; assembly: GCF_051265055.1. Taxonomy (NCBI): domain Bacteria; kingdom Bacillati; phylum Actinomycetota; class Actinomycetes; order Actinomycetales; family Actinomycetaceae; genus Actinotignum; species Actinotignum saccati. Next base: position 52,515 of record NZ_JBOZCC010000012.1, on the reverse strand, counting down.
GCTTGGCATCCCAATTGACGTGCGCGCGCACCTCCGGCGGAATCTCGGTAGCCACCGAACGCTGCGGCACAATCAGCCCGCGGGCCAGCACCACTTCACCGTGCGCCTGGAGCTCGGCAACATCCCGATAAATAGTGGAGAGGGAATATCCCAGGCGGCGCGCCAGCTCTTTGACGGCCATCGGGCCGGTTGCGGTGAGAATCTCCCGGATCGCACTCAAGCGCGAGGGGCCTTCGCTCAGGGATTGCTTCGTTGCCATATTTTGAGAGTACCAAAGCGCTCGGCCAGCTCAGGGGATATGCCCGCCGGCGCCGTGTCGCGGGAAAGCACGGGAAAGGCGTGCGGAACGCGTGCGGAAGGCGTACGAAAACGTGCGGATGTACGCGCAGGTAGCGCCCCAGAAAACCACGCGAGGAACGCGTGAGAAAACGCCTGGGAATATTCCCACCGTGCCAGCGAAAATCCGCTCCGAACCCTGCGGATTTTTCCTTGAAATTCCACGGAAAACTGTCGAACATCGCGCCCTGAGAACGTAGGTTAATACCAATGACCACGAAACAGCCGCGACGCTCAAGGAGGAGCACAGTGCGAGGATTGACATGCGTGGGGGACATTGTTACCGACTTCTCCCCGATCATCGGAACCGGAGCCTCGAAATTCGCTTTCGAAGCAAATGTAGGAGGTACCGGCGCTAATTGCGCCGTCGCCGCGGCCCGGCTGGGCCTGGATACTCTGCTGGTCGGATGCCTGGGAGATGACTTCATGGGCCAGTACGCCCGGGAAGTCCTCGACGGCAGCGGCGTGGATACCAGCCTGCTCAATACCAGTTACGGGGCCTGCACCTCCCACAACTTTATTTCCCTCGATAACGGCGACCGCAGTTTTACTTTCGCCATCCAGGGCAGCGCCTACCCGGAGCTCGTTATCACGGATGAATGCGCCCGCCAGCTGCTGCGTACCCGCATGCTCTATATTTCCGGCGTGAATTTCGCGCACGAACCGCTCAATGCCACCTCGCGCAAACTCATTGATACCGCGCGGGCCGCGGGCGTGCCCATGTCCATTGATTTCAATTACCGCCTGGCCCTCTACGGATCGGAAGAAAACTACCGGAGCCTGCTGCTGCCGCTGCTCCCGGAATTCCAGATCGTCAAGGGCTCCCGCGAAGATTTCCGCATTCTCTTCGGGAGTGACAATCTCAAGGATGTTGCCGCGGATATCCTCGCGCGCGGCCCGAAGCTGGTCGTCATGACCGCCGACCACCTCGGGGTGGCCTACGCTACCCGCTCCACCTACGGGGAAATCCCGGCCGTTTACAGCTCCGTAGTTGATACCACCGGGGCGGGGGACACCCTGATGGGCGCCCTCCTCGCGCAGCTGGATCGCCACGGCGGTATCGAAAAGATTAACGACGACGCCCTGCGGGCCAGCGTGGAATACGCCAATGTGGCCGCCGGTATTGCCACCCAGACGCTCGGAGCTATCCCCTCGATGCCCACCGCGGCAGACGTTGCGGAGCTCCTTGACGAGTTAGAGCACCTCAACTCCTGCGCGGAAACGAAGGTGGCCTAAACATGCGTGACACATTCTTCTCCGCCCGCGAATGGACGCTGCGCCCGGGTAGCCTGCTGCGCCGCTGCCTGGTGTGCCTGCTCGGCGTCATCATCACCTCCATGGGAATCACGGTGGCCCTCAAAGGTCACGCTGGTGTGGATCCCTTCACCGCCATGCTCCAGGGCGTGAGCTACGTGACCGGCCTGTCCTTCTCCTGGGTGGTGCCGCTCGTCAATATCGCGCTGCTCGCGATCATTATCCCCTTCGACCGTAAAATCTTCGGGCTGGGAACCGTCCTCAATTTCACCCTGGTCGGAGTGCTCGTCACCGAATTCACCAAGGTCCTGGATTCCATCTACGTTTTCACCTACTCGGTACCCGGAATGCTCATCCACCTGGCGGTAGGGCTCCTGCTTTTCGCCTTCGGGCTTTCCCTCTACATCACCCCGGATCTCGGGCAGGGCGCCGCGGACGGCATCGCCCCGGTCCTGGTGCGCCGCTTCCCGCAGCGCTCCTACCGTTTCTTCCGCATCGCCCAGGATTTCACCGTGATTATCATTGCCCTCCTGCTCTTCCGCTTCGATCTGAGTGGCGGAGTAATCGGGGTGGGAACCGTGGTCATGGTGGTCGGCATCGGCGTCGTCGTTGATTTCTTCAACCGCACGGTTGCCGGAAAGCTGGTAGGAGCGCCGTCGCACCTCACCACGCAAGCACAAGCACAACCGGAACCCGCCGCAGAACTTTCGCACACATCCGCTGTTCTTCATCAAAGGAGCGCATCATGACAAGTACCGTACCCACGCGCGAAGCGACCTTGAGTTTTCTGGCTCCCGAGCGCACCGCGTTCCTCAACGAACGCATGCGCGCGGCCGTGCCGGCCATCTGCACGGAACGCGCCCGTATCGTCACGCAGTCCTACCGCGATAGCGAAGGCGAACCGGCCGTGATCCGGCGCGCCAAGGCCCTGCGCGACACCCTCGCTCAGATGAGTATTTTTATCGACGACGCAGAACTCATCGTGGGTAACCACGGCTCGAAACCGCGCTCGGCCCCGCTGTTCCCCGAATTCGGGCCGCTTTCCGAAAAGGAACTCGATCTTATGCCGGTGCGCAAAGTCGATACCCTCCAGGTCAGCCCGGAACAAAAACGCGAATTATTGGACGAGATCTATCCCTACTGGGTGAATCGCTCCAATGAGGACCTGGCCCGCCACCTCCTCGACGAGGAAACCAACCGGGTGCTTTCCGCCGATAATCGGCCCTTCGATACCCGCTCGCGGGCGCGCTCCGGCTACGGGCACTATATCCCCAATGTGCGGCGCATTATCGAAGGCGGCTTCATCGCGGTGGAAAACGAGGCGCGCACGCGTTTGGCGGAGCTTTCCCGCGGGGACGCGAATTATTCTGATAAGCGCGTTTTTTACGAAGCGGTGCTTATCGTGGTGGATGCCGTGCGTATTTTCCAGCAGCGGTTCGCGGAGCTGGCCGAACGCATGGCGGCTGGCGCAGTGGATCCCGGGCGGGCCGCCGAACTGCGGGCCATCGCGGAGAATTGCCGGCAGGTACCCTACCGCCCCGCGCGCACGTTCTGGGAAGCCTGCCAGTCCTACTGGTTCGTGATGCTCATTGACTATTGCAGCCAGAACGGCTCGGCCATTTCCGCCGGACGTTTCGACCAGTACTGCTACCCCTACCTGCGCGCCGACCTGGATTCCGGGCGCCTGAGCCGCGAAGAAGCCCAAACAATTCTTGACGCACTGTGGGTCAAACACATCGATATCATCAAGGCTTGCACCTATTCTTCGGCGCGTAATAACGGCGGTTTCTCCACCTCGGTGGCCCTCACCCTGGGCGGCGTGGATGAAAACGGGGAGGATGCCGTCAACGAGCTCTCCTATATGTGCCTGGATGCCGAACAGGCCGTTTTCAATTCCGAACCGAATGTTTCCATTCGCGTCTCGCATAAAACTCCCGATGCTTTCCTCGACCGGGTGCTGCGCATCCTCGTGGAAAACGAAGGCGGGAAGGATCCTTTCTTCAACGACGACGTGATTATCCCCGGCCTTGTTGAGCATCGGCATATGAGCCTGAAAGATGCCCGAGATTGGGCGATTGTGGGCTGCGTGGAACCCACCGGGCAGGGGAATACCATGGGGCGCACCAATTCCTGCCACTTCAACCTGGCGAAATGCCTTGAGCTGGCCCTCCATGACGGGCGCTGCCCCATGAGCGGGGAACAGCTGGGCCCCCACACCGGGGACTTCACCCAGATGCAGAGTTTTGCGGAGGTGCAGCGTGCCTATGCCGCGCAGGTGGATTACTTCGTGGAAATGATGGTCTCCACCCTCAATACCATCGAGCTGCTCCAAGCCCGCGAAACACCCCATATTTATTGCTCTACCGTGCTCGATGGTTGCCTGGAAAGCGGGCGGGATTGCACCGCGGGCGGCGCGGTTTATGACGCCACCGGGGTGAACGGGGTGGGTCTGCCGGACGTGGTGGACTCCCTGGAAGTTATCCGCGAACTCGTTTTCGAACGCAAGGTCATGACCGCGGCGGAGCTGCTGGAGGCCACCGCCTCCGATTTCGCCGATGAAGTAATCCAGCATCGCTGCCTCAACGTGGCCAAATACGGTAACGACCTCACCCGAGTGGATGACCTGGCCCAATTCGTGACCTCGCAGTACACCGATTCGGTATACCGCTTCCGCTCCCCGCACGGCGGCTATTTCATTCCCGGGCTGTTCTCCCTCTCCTCGAATACCCCGCTGGGCCGGCAGGTGGGGGCGCTGCCTTCCGGGCGCGCTGCGGGCACGCCCCTGGGTGACGGCGGGATTTCCCCCAAGCACGGGATGGATACCAATGGGCCCACGGCGGTGGTCTCCTCCGTGGCGAGCTGGGATCATTCCGCGGCCATCAACGGGGTGAATCTCAATATGAAATTCGTTCCCGCCATGCTCAAGAAACCGGCGGATCGCCAGAAGCTCATTGACCTCATCCGCGCCTATTTCGTGATGGGCGGGATGCATATCCAATTCAATATTCTCTCCGGGGAAACCCTGCGGGCCGCGCAGCGTGAACCGGAGAAATACCGTGGGCTGGTGGTGCGGGTGGCCGGATATTCGGCCTTCTTCGTGGAGCTGGATCGCGAAATCCAGGACGAAATTATTTCGCGCACGGTCCAAGAGTTGTAGCCCAGCTCATCCCTCAGCAGAGCCCGAGCAGAAGAAAGGAGTGCAGATGTCCCGAGTTCGCCTCGCCACGGTTTTCAACGTGCAGCGGTATTCGATTCACGACGGCCCGGGCATTCGCACCGTCATCTTCCTCAAGGGCTGCTCGCTGGCCTGCGGGTGGTGCGCCAACCCGGAATCTATCAACGGTTTCCGCGAAGTCATGTTCGCTCCCGATAAATGCATCGACTGCGGAATCTGCATCGACCTGGCCGAGAACGGTGAAGTGACGCGCGGGCCCGAAGGCACGGTGGTGCTCCACCGGGAGAAAATCAAGCCCGCGAACCTCGAATGGGCCGAAAGCTGCCCCACCGGGGCGCTGAGCGTGTACGGCCAGCGCCGCACCGTGGACGACCTGGTGGAAGAAGCCGCCCGCGACAAACTCTTCTTCGATCGCAGCGGCGGGGGAGTGACCTTCTCCGGCGGCGAGCCGCTCCTACAAGCCCAATTCGTAGCTCAGGCCTGCGAAGAACTCCACCGGCGCGGGATCACCACCGCGGTGGAGACCTGCGGGAATGTGCGGCTGCGCGCCATCCAGCTGGTCGAACCGCATATGGACCTTTTTATTTGCGATCTCAAATTACTGGACGACGACGCACACCAGCGTGCAACCGGAGGAGGCAACGCCAGGATTCTTGAAACAATTTCCTATCTCGGGGAACACCACGGGGCGAGCACGATGGTGCGCACCCCGCTCATCCCGGACGTCACGATGGCCAGCGCCCAGATCGACGCCAATATCGCCTTCCTGCGCTCGGTGGGAGTGCGCCACTATGACGTGCTTCCTTTCCACCGCCTCGGCACCGGAAAGTACACCGGGCTGGGCCGCACCTATCCCTTCGCGCATACCGAAACACCCGCGGATGAACTCGTGGAAGAGTACCGCGCCCGGATCCGCGCGGCCGGAATGAGCACGGAGTTCCCCGAAACTCCCTTGATCCACGCGGATATATCCGCCCTACCCGATTCTTCCGAATCTGAATCTGAATCTTCACAACCCAATCACATGGCTCGCCGGGCCATGGCATAACCGCCCGCGAGGGCAGAAAGAAAGGATAATCATGGCACAGCCAGAGAAGAAAGCCGCTCAGATGACGCGCGACGAACTCGCCTCCTACATCGATTACTCCATCCTCAAGCCGCAATTCACCACCGAGGAAGTGGTGGAACTGGCGCATACCGGTATCAATTACAAATGTGCCACGCTGTGCATCAACCCCTGGGCCCTGGATGTGGTAGCACCTCTGCTGCCCGGGACCGGGGTGGGAATCTGCGTCGTCGCCGATTTCCCCTTCGGGCAGGGCACCGCAGCCGATAAAGAAATGCTGGCGCGTGCGTATGTCTCGCGCGGCGATATTCAAGATCTTGACCTGGTCATTAACTACGGGCTGCTGCGCGAAGGCAAGTGGCAGCAGGCCGCCGAGGAAATCAAGCCGGCTATTGCGGTGTGCCGCGAGGCGGGCGTGGTCACCAAGGTGATCCTCGAAACCGATGCTCTCGATAAGAAGGCCATTGAGGGCGGGGTGGAAGCGGTGATCGCCGCCGGTGGTGACTACGTGAAGACCTCCACCGGTTTCTACACCGGCGGGCCCACGGTTGGCGGGGCGCGCGACGTGATGGCGCACCTCATCGAGGTGACCGACGGCCGGGCCAAGGTCAAGGCTTCCGGCAATGTGCGCGACCAGGCCCACTACTTCGATCTCATCGATATGGGCGTGGACCGCATCGGGGTGGGTTACCGCTCCGTGCCGGTGGTGCTCGGCGAGTAGCCGTACCGTTTTGGGCAATTAGCCGAAGTCCCCGGCGGGGGCGTTCCTGCGCGTACTGACCCGCCCCCGCCATCACGTGATGACGGCGCCAGCAGAAGGATGTGCCCTGCTGGCGCCGTCGTTATATGTGCCCGTGGGTGCTACGCGGAGCGGTGCCGTTGGTGCGGTGAAGCGACGCGGGCCGCGACGCAAGCCGCCGGGACGTCGAGTCGCGCGGGCCGCTAGCCGAACCAGCGCTGCACCGCGGCCACGATTTCGCGGTCGAACGCATCATCGGAGTGATGCGCGGCGATCCACTCGCGGAAACTCCCGCCGCAGGCCGCGTCCAGATCCGCCCGGCACTGCGCGGTGCGGGTGAGGACCCGGGTGAGCATGGCCGCCGCGGCCGCCTCATCGCCATCCGGATAGAGGAAGGGATAGTTTTCCGGCAGTAGCGCGCGGGCCCAGGGCACGTCGGGGAATACCCCGAGCGCCCCGGCACCCAGGGCCTCCACGTAGGAGAGCCCGTAGGATTCCTCCGCGGCGGTGGCCAGGAAGGCCGTGGTGTGGGCGAGGGCCTGGTAATACGAGGTGCGGGTATCGGTCAGCGGCCCCACGTGCATCCACGGCAGGCGCGAATAGCGCATGGCCTTCTCGGAAACCAGGTGTGCTTCGTGCAGGCGCATCTCCACCGTGAGCGGGATGAGTTCGCGCACCCGGCTCAGCACGTCCATGAAGAAATCGGGGCGTTTGCGCGCCGAGAGATAAATCGCGGGGTAGAGCACCACCGGGACCTCCGGTTCGCGCCGCTCCTGCACGTGGTCGAGGCGGAAACCGAGATTCACCCAGCCGAGCTTGAGCCGCCCGGCCAGCGGGGGCACCGTCCACTTATTCACCATCTCGCGGATCTCACCGGCGGTGCGCTCCGAATTGGCGAAGGTGGGGAAGAGCGCGCAGGAGAGAGCCACCGGGGCGATCTCCTCGGCGCTGTCCAGGGTGGAAACCGGCAGCCACACAAAATTCATGAGGCGCGGGGCGGGCTGGCCAGCTTTGCGCAGCCGCGCCCACAGGGCCGGGGTGTCATGCACATCCATAGTGATGACCACCGTATCCGGGGCAAGATCTTCCGCGGATACTGCCCTTGGGTCAAGCACCACGGCGTCGGGGAAAATACGCAGGAGGCGGCGCAGCAGGGTGGCGCCGGCATCCTGGCCGGCTATTTTTCCTTCCGGGCTGATCTGAGCGCCGGACCAGTGCACGGCGATATTCATGCCAGGACTCCCTTCTCGGGTTCGGATCCGGTGTCAAACCGGGAATGCGGTTCGAGCGCCGGTTCGGATACAGGTGAAGATTCACGCGAAGATTCAGGATCGGGCTCGTCGAGCAGCTGATCCTCCGTGGAGGCCTGGATGCGCATGCTGTAGAACGAGCGGTAAATAAAGACGAGCGCGAGGGCCCCGAAGCACACTGCCAGGCCGGTGACCACCGCGGTGAGATTCTGGGCGTTGAGGCTCACGGCCAGCTCCACGGCGAGCAGGCCGAAGAGGGTCGTGAATTTAATAATCGGGTTGAGGGCCACCGAGGAGGTGTCCTTGAAAGGATCACCCACGGTATCGCCCACGATGGTGGCATCGTGCAGCGCGGTGCCCTTCGCGTGCAGGTCCACCTCCACGATCTTCTTCGCGTTATCCCAGGCCCCACCCGCGTTCGCCATGTAAATCGCCTGGTAGAGGCCGAAAATGGCGATGGAAATGAGGTAACCGATAAAGAAGTACGGCTCGATAAACGCGAAGGAAAGAGTGGCGAAGAAGACCGCTAGGAAAATCGTGAGCATCCCCTGCTGGGCGTACTGGGTACAAATTTCGACGACGCGCCGCGAGTCATCGTGGGAAGCCCGCTCCGCATTTTTATCCAGATGGATGGACTCCTTGATGAACTCCACCGCCCGGTACGCACCCGTGGTCACCGCCTGCATCGACGCCCCGGAGAACCAGAAGATCACCGCGCCCCCGCTGATAATCCCCAGCAGGAACGGGGCGTGCATGAGGGACAGCATCTCGATCCCGCTGGTCAGCCCACCGGTCAGCCCGATAATAATCGAGAAAATCATCGTGGTAGCACCCACCACCGCCGTGCCGATGAGCACCGGCTTGGCGGTGGCCTTGAAGGTATTGCCGGCGCCGTCGTTCTCCTCCAGCATGAGCTTGGCGCGATCCCATTGCGGGGCGAAACCAAAACCGGAGCGAATATCGGCGTCGATATCGGGGAGCGCCTCGATGCGGGAAAGCTCGTAGACCGACTGGGCGTTATCCGTGACCGGGCCGTAGGAATCCACCGCGATGGTCACCGGCCCCATCCCGAGGAACCCGAACGCCACCAGCCCGAAAGCGAAAACAGCCGGCGCCAGCATGAACTCACCGAGCGTGGCATCCGCGATCACGAAAGCCCCGGCCATGAGCCCCACGATGGTGATGCCCAGCCAGAACGCGGAGAAATTCCCGGCCACCACACCGGAAAGAATATTGAGGGAAGCCCCGCCCTGGCGCGAGCTCTTCACCACTTCACGCACGTGCCGCGACGTGGTGGAGGTAAAGACCTTGACCAGCTCGGGGATAAGCGCCCCCGCCAAAGTCCCGCAGGTCACGATAGTGGCGAGCGGGAGCCACAATGCGCCGTCGTTCCCACCCAAAACGAGCCAGGAGATCCCGTATACGCAAGCAATGCAGAAAATCGAGGTGAGCCACACGAGTGAACTCAGCGGTTTTTCGAAATTGAGGGTGGTGGCGCTCGCGTAGCGGGTGGCGGCCAGGCGCGCGTTGAGGCCGTAGGCCAGGGCCGAGGCGATAATCATGGCCACGCGCACCGTGAAGACCCACACCAGCAGGGTGGCTTGCAGCGCCGGGTCATGCACCGCGAGCACGATGAACGTCACCAGCGCCACCCCGGTCACCCCGTAGGTTTCGAAACCGTCCGCGGAGGGTCCCACCGAATCCCCGGCATTATCGCCCACGCAATCGGCGATCACACCCGGGTTACGCGGGTCGTCCTCATCAATTTTGAAGACGATCTTCATGAGGTCGGAACCAATATCGGCAATCTTCGTGAAAATACCACCGGCGATGCGCAGCGCCGAAGCGCCCAGCGATTCCCCAATCGCGAAGCCAATAAAGCAGGCCCCGGCCACATCCGCGGGCAGGAACAGCAAAATGACCAGCATCATGAGCAATTCCAGGGAGATCAGCACCATCCCGATGGACATCCCCGAACGCAGCGGCACCTGGTGCAGCGGGAGGGGCCGCCCGCGCAGCGAAGCGAAAGCCGTGCGTGCATTGGCCAGGGTATTCACGCGAATCCCGAACCACGCCACCGCGTACGAGCCACCCATGCCCAGCAGCGAGAACGCCACCACAATCGCGAGCTTCCCCCAGGTGAAGCCCACCAGGAATTTGTAATACACCACGATGACCGCGGTAATAAAAGCCCAGAGCACCAGCAGGAACCGCCCCTGTTTGACCAGGTAGGCCTTGCAAGTTTCGTAAATGAGGTCGGCGACCTCGGCCATGGCCCGATGCACCGGAAGCTTGCGCAGATTCATATACGTGATGAGCCCGAAGCACAGCCCCAGCACGCAGACGCCCACCCCGATGAGGAGGAGCAGCCGGCCGGACACCCCGCCCGCCGCGCTCACGCCCGACAGATCAGGCAATACGATATTTGCTTCACCTCCGTGCACAGTTGCCTCACCGGCGGGCGCGCTCGCGGAGGCGGCGCACGAACCTAGGGCAACGGGAGCCAGCGCGAGCGCCCCGAGCAGGGCCAGCCGCCGGCGTGGACGCGAGGTGTTCTTGTGTGTGGATACAGAAAAACAACGTCCCATAATTACCTCGACATAAAATGATGAGGCTCCTTTGCCTCTCTTTTATCCTATGCCGCTTGGGCTGCTAGTTCTTGGGACCAGGTACGACGACGCCGCCCCTGCGCGGGCGCGCCACTGTGGCCGCGCAGGGGCTGGCCGGCCCGGCGCCTAGGCCCGAGGTCCCGCCGCCGCGGTGATCCGGCTCGGCGGGCGTAGTGGTACTGGAGAACATCAGGTCTGACAGAGTGGTACTGCACGACAGAAAATCGGGTGTTTGCTGTAGCTCAAGTACCACTTTGTTCGTGAGCGCGGGGACACCCTCTCGGCGATCACAAAAAGCAACGTCCTGACGCATCGGCACATAGAAGGCAACCTCTCAACCCGAATAAGAATAAAAAGCAACGCCTCGACTGCGAAGCCCACAAAATGACGCTTCTATATGTTGTCAAGAGGCAAGTATGGTGTCCTCGGCACGCATATGCCTGGTCAAGAGGCGATACACCCGCCGGGCCAGGTAGCGTTTAAGCACACGTATAACCTCGCGTTTCGTTTTGCCCTCACCAAGGCGCTTATCCACATACGCCCGGGTTTCCTCATCCGACCTCATACGCACTAACACCGCCATATGTAAAGCATGGTTCAACGCCCGATCCCCACCCCGACTAAGCCGATAACGTACCGTGTTACCCGAACACGCCGGAATCGGACACACACCTGCTAGGGAAGCGAAAGCCGCTTCACTACGAACACGCCCAGCATGGGAAAACGAGACAATGATCTGCCCGGCAGCAAAAGGCCCTATTCCCGGTAAATCAAGTAAAAGTGGGGCCACTAGCTGGACAATCATCTTGATCTGCCCCAGATTCTCCTCCAAACACTTTCCAAGGTCGAGGATGCTTTGAGCCCAACGCCGGGCTTCTTGCTTAGCGATCACCATCTGGATATCCTCACCAGGAACATTCTCTAGCCTAGCCAGGCCGCTAATCTGGGCGGTAGTGAGGGGCCGGCGGGCATCCACCCCCACATCGATTGTCCGCACGAGTGCGGTTAGGGCGTTTATTTGCGCGGTTTTCGTGCGTGTGAGTTGGCGCCGGCTTGCCATGAGGATACGTAAGGCTTCACGCTCTGTGCCTTGCCTGGGGATGGTCAGGGCGTTTTCCTCGAGTTTCAAGGCCCGCCAGGCGATGTGGTAGGCATCGATCTTATCGGTTTTAGGTTGGTAGCGGCCCTTCCTGTCCGGGCGGGGTGCTTCCACCACGGTATAGCCCTTGCCTTGAAGGAAACGGGTGAGGGTGGCCCCATACGAGGCAGTGCCTTCCACCACGATAAGCACATTAGCGGTGTCCTTAGTGGCGTGTTTCGCGATCCAGGTGGCGGCTCGGGTATGCCCGGGCGTGGTGTTCGCGAAGGCCTGGTTGATGACCTCGATGCCGGTGGGGCATTCCAGGATGGAGAACACGTGTTTTTTCGCGTGGGTGTCCACCCCGATGACGTATGTGTAGTGGTGTGCGACAATTGCCATGTGGATACAGCCCTTTCTTGGTTGTGTCTATCGGGTGTCTGTCCCGACGCCCTGGCGGGAGTTCGTTTTCCTTTTCAGGGTTGGTTCATCGGCATCACTGTGGAGAGTCACACTCTTGGTGGACGTGCTTCTAATCAAGCCAGTATGAACCGGCCGGGACAGGCCATAGCCATGGTGGCGGCCATGTCATCACTCAAGACACTCCCGCGTGTTTTCCAGGCTGTTTAGGCCTGGTGCGGGCAGGTCAGCAACCTGGTGAGGCACGCCACCGTGGCTATGATCTATCCTGCCAGCCGATCCCAGATCAGCTACACACAAGTCTCACAGCAACCTCTCGACACGAGCTCCAACAGAAAGCAACTTCTTGGCAGGGAATCTGGTCAGAATGCAACGTCTCAAGGTGGGAGCTCACAGAAAGCAACGCCAGCGCATGATTTGGAAAACTTAATGTAGTTGCCGTTGCATTTTGTGTGAAGCAGGAAAAGGGGACGCAAAGGAAGGGGACAAAGCACCGCTCCCCGAACGGCGGACCGAAGTCCGAGGTTCGGGGAGCGGTGCAGATGGCCAGTTTCCAGCCCGGCGATGAACGCCAGCCGACGCATTCGGCCGGCTTAGCGGATGCGCCCGGCGCCTAACGCCAGCTCAGCGCTCGGCGATGAACGCCAAGCCGAATGCCCGGCGATGAACGCCAAGCCTAGCGCTTAGCAGCAGCCGGTGGAGACATTCTCCTCGTCGAAGGCTGCGCGCTGGCGCCAGAACTCGCGCTTGGCGAGCGGCGGGTGATCGGGATGTTCACGGGCGTGCCGGGCTACGTATTTCTCGTAAGCCGATTCGCCGGTGAAATCCCGCCACAGGCCGCGAGCGTGCGCCGCGAAGGCGCGGAGCTGGGTCATGAACATCGGCCTGATCTCCTAGCTCTGAGCGGACCCGGAAGAATCCGAGTCGCTGGCAGAGCTCGCCGTGGCAGCTGGCGGCGTCGTCGTACCGGAACCGGTACCGTGCGCGCCCGCACCCTTACGGTGATCGTAACCGGGAATCAAAGCCGGGTCGCCCACGGCGGCGTATTCCGCCACCACCTTCTTCTCCAACTTGGTCGGGAAGAGCTGGGTGGGCGCGTAGAAGTTGGACTCCTGGTAGGGATCCTCGGAGGTCACGTACTTCTTCGCGGTGATCACCCGGATGATCTTGATAATCGCGCAGACCAGCACGAAGGCCACCGTGGCCAGGAAGATGACCGAGAGCCAGCCCTGGATAAAGGTGTTACGCACAATCGCGGACTGGATGCCGATGGCTTCGGTATCCCCGGCGGCCTGCGCCTTCGCGAGCGCTGCCTTCGCGTTGGTGTTCTGGGTGAAGTACCCGATGGCGGCGTCGGTGGAGAAGATCTTCTGCCAGGACGCCGCGAAGGTGACGATCAGGTCGAAGGTTGCGGCGATGCCCGGGATCCAGGCCCACTTCGCCCAGCCCTTATTGACCACCACCACGGTGCACAAAATTAGGGCCAAAGCGGCGATGAGCTGGTTAGCTACGCCGAAGAGCGGGTAGAGGGTTTGGATACCGCCGCGCGGGTCGGTCACGCCCATGAGCAGCAGCGAACCCCAGGCCGCCACCACCACGGCCGTGGTAATCCACGCGCCCACTCGCCAGGAGGGATCCTTGAACTTGGGCAGCACATTGCCCAGGGCGTCGCCCAGCTGGAAGCGGGCCACGCGGGTCACGGCGTCCACGGCGGAGAGAATGAACAGCGCCTCGAACATAATCGCGAAGTGGTACCAGAAGCCCATCATGGCCTGGCCGCCACCCACCTGGTGCAGAATATGGGCGATGGCCACCGCGAGGGTGGGCGCACCACCGGTACGCGAGGTGACGGAGGTTTCCCCAACGTCCTCGGCGACCTTATCGAAGGCTTCCGCGCCCACGTAGGTCTTCTCATTGCCGTTCTCATCCCAGGATTCCCAGCGGGCTTCCACCGAATTACCGTGGGTATCGGTGACCGCGAGGTTTTGCACCGCGGCCGCCGAGAGCTCGGAGCGGTTATCGGTCATCTGCACGATGGCCGTGCCCGCCAGCTTATCGGTGGTGTGCTCGGAGGTATTCATACCGAAGTAGATACCCATATTGAGGGAGGAGGCCGCCGCGAGCGCCATAATCGCCACGAAGGATTCCATGAGCATGCCGCCGTAGCCGATCATGCGGACCTGGGATTCCTTCTGGATCATCTTCGGGGAGGTACCCGAGGAGACCGTTGCGTGCATCCCGGAAAGCGCCCCGCAGGCGATGGTAATAAAGAGGAAGGGGAAGAGTTCCCCGGCGAATACCGGGCCGTCCGTATTCGAAGCGAATTCGGTGACGGCCGGCATTTCCACCAGCGGGCGCACGATGAGGATGCCCAGCGCCAGCACCACGATAGTGCCGACCTTCATGAAGGTGGACAGGTAGTCACGCGGGGTGAGGAGCAGCCAGACCGGCAGCACGGCCGCGAAGAAACCGTACACAATCATGCACCACACGAGGGTGGTGGGGGACAGGTGCAAGAACGCCTGGCCGAAATCGGATTCCGCCACGTAGCGGCCCCCGATAATCGCACCGAGCAGCGCAATGAACCCAACGATGGACACCATTGTGATATTGCCGGGCTGCACGAAGCGCAGCCACAGGCCCATGCACAGCGCGATGGGGATCGTCATACCGACGGCGAAAACACCCCAGGGCGAATCGGCCAGCGCGTTCACGCAGATCATGGCGAGCACGGCCAGCACGATCATGAGCATAACGAGGATCATGACCGCGGCCACGGCCCCGCCGATCTTCCCGATTTCATCCACGGCCATCTGGCCGAGGCTGCGCCCGCCGCGACGCATGGAGAAGAAGAGGACGAGCATGTCCTGGACGGCACCGGCCACGCACACCCCGAAGATAATCCACAGGGTGCCGGGCAGGTAGCCCATCTGGGCGGCCAGCACCGGGCCCACCAGCGGGCCGGCGCCGGCGATAGCGGCGAAGTGATGCCCGTAGAGCACCACGCGGTTCGTCGGGTCGAAATCGCGTCCGTTATTGATGCGTTCGGCCGGCGTCGCGTTGGAATCGTCGGGCTTCATAATGGTTTTTTGAATAAAGAGCGCGTAGAAGCGGTAGGCGATCATGTAGGTGCAGACCGACGTCACCACGAACCACGCGGTATTGACTTGTTCACCGCGATAGAAGGCGAGCATGTACCAGCCCGCAACGCCGAGGGCTGTTACGAGGACCCACACCGCGATGCGCGGCAGCGTCCACTTCGTATGCGGTTTTGTTCCGACCGGAACACCGTGGCGGTTCCGGATAATATATTTTTCCTCTTCTTCGCTATAGCTCGGAAGAGCAGTGTCGGCTGGTGCACTCATAGCTGAAACTCCATTTATATGGGCCGGCGCGGTCCGCGTGGACGGCAGCGCTGGCATCTCGAGCGGATCCTCGGTTGAGTACCCGGGTGGCGTACGCCACCACATCCGATAATAAACGCGTGCAACAGTATTGGGTTAACTTACGTTCGCGTTAGCGCGCTATTTGTGGGCTAGACCACTAAAACTGTGGCTCGCGGTGATGAAGTACGACGACGTCGCCAGCTGGCTGCGGGCCGGCCTGGGGTGGAAATGGCGGTTTGGAGCCATTTTCTTCTGGATCGCAAGATGTAGGGGTGGTGGGCGGGTGGTGCCCCTATAGGTAGTGGTAAGCTCGCCCGGTGGACGCGAAACGCGGCGCCGAAAAAATGTGTTGCACATCATAAATCCGGCGGGCGCGGGGCGAGAGTGGCGCGGCGTCGCCCTTTACGGGGCTGGGCGCGGCGGGCGCGGGGCGAAAAACGCATCCGTGTGGCGCACGAAGCACACCGGTGTCATTCTGGCCGACTACTATATGTAGTGTTCGATTTTTACGGAGGCACAAGATGTTGATTGATACCTCAACGACCACGGGGGTAGTCGTCACCAAGCGTGACGGTCGGTCGGTTAGCTTTGACGCCGGTAAGATCTACCGCGCAATCGCGCTGGCAATGAACAGCCAGGGCATCGACGATTACGCATTCGTTGAGGAAGCCACCCGCACGGTCATCGATCATCTTGATGCTGCCAAGCTTGACGTTCCCACCATCCAAACGGAAGTGGAAAACGTGCTCATGGCTTCCCGCTATCCGCAGGTAGCACGCGCCTATATCGAGTACCGCCACGATCGCGATACCGCGCGCGAACAGGCCATGGATATTTCGCGCTCTCTGGATAAGCTCATGCAGCGCGATAAGACGGTGGTCAATGAGAACGCCAATAAGGACTCCACTGTTTTTAACACCCAGCGCGATCTGACCGCGGGTGCGGTGGCCAAGGCCTACGCCCTCAAGTACCTGCTGCCTCCGGCGGTGGCCAATGCGCATATTAAGGGCGATATCCACTTCCACGATCTGGATTACAACCCCTTCCAGCCCATGACCAATTGCTGCCTCATCGATATTGAAGGCATGCTCCGTGATGGCTTCCAGATCGGTAACGCCCGGGTGGAATCCCCGCGTTCCATTAACACCGCTACCGCGCAGATCGCCCAGATCATCGCGAATGTGGCCTCCAGCCAGTACGGTGGCTGCTCGGTGGATCGCTGCGATGAAGTGCTCGCCCCTTACGCGGAACTCAATTACGCCAAGCACCTCAAGGATGCCGAGCGTTGGGTCGCTGAAGATAAGCGCGATGAGTACTGCTGGGAAAAGACGAAGAAGGACATCTACGATGCCATGCAGTCCCTGGAGTATGAGATCAATACTCTCTACTCCTCGAACGGGCAGACTCCTTTCGTCACCCTCGGTTTCGGCTTGGGCACCAACCGTTTCGAGCGGGAAATCCAGAAGGCGATCCTGACCATTCGCATTAAGGGCATCGGGGCCGATGGCCACACCGCGATCTTCCCGAAGCTCGTTTTCGGGCTGCGCCGCGGCGTGAACCTCAATCCTGAGGATCCTAATTACGACGTTAAGCAGCTGGCCCTGGAATGCTCCACGAAGCGCATGTACCCGGATGTCCTTTCCTATGACCGGCTCACCGAGCTGGAAGGTGATTACAAGGCTCCCATGGGTTGCCGTTCCTTCCTGCCCAAGTGGGTGGATCCGGAAACCGGTGAGGCCGTGAACGCCGGGCGTAATAACCTGGGTGTAGTCACCCTCAACGTGCCGCGTATCGCGCTGCAGGCGCGCGGGGATAAGCAGCGTTTCTGGAAGATCTTCGATGAGCGCATGCAGGTGGTCAAGGAAGCTTTGGTCTACCGGGCCCAGCGCTGCGAGGATGCCACTCCGGAAAACGCCCCCATTCTCTACCGCTACGGTGCCCTGGGTATCCGCGCGGAAGAAGGCGATGAGGACGTCACGAAGTTCTTCCACAACCAGCGTTCCACGCTCTCCATTGGCTACATTGGCCTGTACGAAGCGGCTACCGCGTTCTACGGCCCGAATTGGGAGCACAACGCGGAAGCGAAGGAATTCACCCTGGATATCGTGCGCCGGCTGAGCCAGTACGCCGACCAGTGGAAGAAGGAGTACCCCTACTGGTTCTCCGTGTACTCCACCCCGGCTGAATCCCTCACCAACCGGTTCTGCTCCATGGATCGCGAGCGTTTCGGTGCGGTTCCGGATATCACCGCGAAGGACTACTACACGAATTCCTTCCACTACGATGTGCGCAAGAAGATCACTCCCTTTGAGAAGATCGACTTCGAAGCGCCCTACGCGGAGTACACCAAGGGTGGTTTCATCCACTACTGCGAGTACCCCAAGCTGACCCACAACACCGCGGCTCTGGAAGCGGTCTGGGATTACGCTTACGATAAGGTGGCCTACCTGGGCACCAATACTCCTATTGATAAGTGCTACGAGTGCGGCTTCAACGGGGAATTCGATCCCACGGCGGAAGGTTTCAAGTGCCCGAATTGCGGCAATGATGATCCCGACCGTTGCGATGTTGTCAAGCGCACCTGCGGGTACCTCGGTAACCCGGTCAAGCGCCCCATGGTGCACGGCCGGCACGAGGAAATCATTTCCCGCGTCAAGCACATGGACGGTCCCTGCGCTTAAGCGCGGTGGGTGTTCGGTGCCGCGCGGCCTGAGCACCCTAGCGCCCAGCGCCCGGTGTGCCTAGCTTGTCGCGGGCGCACTCTCGCAAGGCTCCCCGCACTCGGCGAATGTGCCGGGCGCGGGGAGTATTGCGACTCAGGGACCGTGAGAAGGTAAGGAAGAATGCGAGAATTGCGCCTGCTCTCCACACCTCCGGAAGCTCCGGGGGTGCACCAACCCAAGCGCCCCGGCGCCTGGGATGGGCGGCGCTTATCGCGCAGCTATGTTGCTGATTACAAGCCTTTCGTCATGGTGGATGGGGAAGGGGTGCGCTGCGCCATCTACGTATCCGGCTGCCCCTTCAAATGCCCGGGCTGCTATAACGTTGCGGCCCAGAGTTTCCGCTACGGCACGCCCTATACAGAAGAACTAGAAGAGCGCATCCTGGAGGATTGCGCGAAAAGCTACGTGGCCGGGGTGTCTTTCGTGGGCGGCGAGCCCTTCCTCAATACCCCGGTGCTGCTGCCCCTGGCCCGGCGTTTCCGGGAGCGCTTCGGGGCGAGCAAAACGATTTGGAGCTGGAGCGGGTACACCTTCGAGCAGCTCCTGGAAGAAACCGAAGATAAACGTGAGCTTCTCTCTCACGTGGATGTGCTGGTAGACGGGCCCTTTATCCAATCCCAGTTCATTCGCGACCTCACCTTCCGCGGATCCAAGAACCAGCGCATTATCGACGTACCCCAAACTTTTGCCGCTATGGAAGCCGGGTGCGAAGCCCCGGTGCGGCTCTGGAAAAACGGGGACTACGACTAGCCGTATGGCGGGTGCTGCTGAGAGTGTGCCGCTCGGAGTATGCCGCGGCAGCGGCGGCGTCGTCGTTTTTCCGCTGGTGGAAAGCGCGCTCACCACGGGGCCGCGCTTTCCCGTAAAGTGAAAGAAACAAGGAGGTAGCTATGGCTCAGCTCTCTGCCCGGCGTATCGGGCATCTTCATTTCACCGCCGTTAATGATCGCGGTGCCAGCGTGGAAATCGGGAAAGGTCCCGAACAATTCACTCCCGGGGAACTCATGCAGCTGGCGGTGGCCGGTTGCCAGGCCCTCAGCGCGGATTCTCGTTTCGAGCAGCTCCTCGGGGAGGACTATAGCGCCACCTTCACGGTGAGCGCGGATGCGGACCGGGCAAATAACCGCTACACCGCTTTCCACACTGCTCTGGAGGTGGAATTCGCCGATATGCCTGAAGAACAGCGCGGTGCCTTGCTCCGGCGCGTGAACCTGGCCATTGAGCGATCCTGCACGGTGGGCCGCACCCTCGACCATCCCGCCCCGCATGACCTGGAGATCCGCAGCGCCGCGGATAACTAAGAGCCGTTCGGGCTCCACCAAGAAAGGACACGAATATGAGTACCGCTAGCCTGAGCGCCGCCGGAGTGAGTATCTGGCTGGACGATCTATCCCGGGAGCGTATCGCTTCCGGGAACCTCGCATCCCTTATCGAGACGCATACCGTGCGTGGCGTGACCACGAATCCCACGATTTTCGCCGCGGCCCTGCGCAATGGGGAAAGCTATACCGAGCAGGTGGCCGCCACCGCCGCGGCCGGCAAGGACGGCGACGAAGCGATCTTCGACATCATCATTAAGGACGTCCAGGACGCCTGCGATATTTTCCGCCCCATTTTTGACGAATCCGGCGGGGAAGACGGGCGGGTCTCCATCGAGGTCTCCCCGGAACTCGCGCATGATACCTCGGCAACCGTGGCCCAGGCCCGCCAGCTGTGGGACCGGGTGGACCGCCCGAACGCCATGATCAAAATCCCGGCCACCAAAGAAGGGCTGCCGGCTATTACCGAGGTGATCGGACACGGGATCTCCGTGAACGTTACACTCATTTTCTCCCTGGCGCGCTACGGCGAAGTGGTGGATGCCTACCTCGCTGGTTTGGAAAAGGCTCAGCGTTCCGGGCATGCGCTCAGCGATATTCACTCGGTGGCCTCACTTTTCGTTTCCCGCGTGGATACCGAAGTGGATGCCCGCCTGGAAAAGATTGGCACCGAGGAAGCCCTGGCGCTGCGCGGCAAGGCCGGGGTGGCGAACGCCCGGCTCGTCTACGAAATCTTCGAGAAGAAATTCGCCTCCGAACGTTTCGCTACGCTCGCGGCGGATCACGCGCATGCCCAGCGCCCGCTGTGGGCTTCCACCGGGGTGAAGAACCCGAATTATCCCGATACTCTCTACGTCACCGAGCTGGTGGCACCGGCCACCGTCAACACCATGCCGGAGAAAACTCTGGAGGCTACCGCGGACCACGCGGATATCACCGGGGATACCGTGCGGGATAACTACGGCCAGGCTCACCGGGTCTTCGAAGAGCTTGCCGCGGTGGGCGTGGATATGGGCGATGTGGCCGCCCAGCTTGAGAGCGAAGGCGTGGAGAAATTCATCGTCTCCTGGAAGGAACTGAGCGAAACCGTCAGCGCCGCGCTCGCGGCTGCGCGGTAGGGCCGGTTGCCCGGTAGGGTCGCCCGCCCGCGCTTAGTTCGCTGCGTGGTGGTCAGTGCGTGGTGCCAGTGCGGAACCGCCTGGCACCACGCACAAGCGCTTAGTTCGCCGAGCTTCCAGCTTCGGCGTCGATTGTTAGCGCCGAATCCGCCTGGGGGAAGGCATCCGTCATCTCCCATATCGAGGCCGCGACCGTGATATCACCCTCCTCAGCCAGGAGGGTGATATCACGTTTGCCCTCAACAAAAGCCAGTGAGGAGAGCACCCGCTCGCCGTTCCCGGCGATCACTTCCACCGAGCCGGCATCCACGAGAACCCGGAAACTCAGCTCAGCGAGCGGAGCCAGCGGCGCTGCGCCCGCGGCGTTAGTTGTGCCGGCTGCTGCTGCACTCGTTGCGCCAGCGGCGCCCGTGGCGGCAGATTCGCCCGCAATCTCGCCGGCGCGCTCACCCCAGAGCCGGTAGGCCGGAGCCCAGGGCGCGGCCCGGTAGCCCAGGTTGCCCACCGCGCCGCCGCGATCCACCCCGATGGTGCCGCTATTGCGATCCACGATGATGCTCACCGAACTGGTATCCGAACCGATGCGCAGGCGCAGCCGTTCACATGCACCTGCAAGCAGAGTCACGGAAATATCCGCCGCGGTGATATCCCGGGCGAGGATGGTAGGCGCGCTGGCCGAAAGGGCGGCGTCGTCGTTCCATAAACAGCGGCCGCGCAGGCGCGCGAGTGCGGGCGTGGGCCGCAAGCACAGTTCACCGGACTCGAGGCGGACGCTCATCGGTACCGTGAGCTGGCCGGACCAGCCGTCGGCGGCGGAGGCCGGGGCGCGCCCGAAGCTGCCCATCCAGCCGACAAGCGTGCGCTGGCCGTTGATGAGGCAGGTCTGCGGCGCGTAAAAACTGTGACCCCAATTGAGGGTGCGGTACGGCGTGCCGGGTTCAAAACTTTCCCCGGGCCGCCAGCTGCCTAGCAGGTAGCCCGCGCTATTGACATTGCAATGCGCGAAACCTTCCGGGCGGATGCCCATGGGCGAGAAAATCAGCACCCAGGTGTCGCCGAGCGGGAAGAAATCGGGGCATTCGAGCATGAACACCCGCGGGTCCGGGTGGCGGTAAAGCACGCGGTCGAAAGTCCAACGGGCCAGGTCGGGGGAGGTGTACATCCACACTTCGCCGCGGCGGTCGCGGCTCTGCACGCCCACGACCATGCGGTACGTATCGCCGTGGCGCCAGACCTTCGGGTCGCGGAAATCGCGCACGCCTTCCGGGGTAGGAACGACGACGCCCTTCTTCTCAAAAGTCACTCCGTCGCGTGAGATCGCCCGGCACTGCGACTGCCCGCAGCTGGCGGGCGGTGCTGTGGCGACAGAATCGGTATCGCCGGCGGGCGGTTCTCCGGCGGAATCGGGATCGCCGGCGCCGGCGGGTAGTTCGCTCGTGGTCAGGCTGTCGCCGGCGGGCGGCTCCGCCACATTGCGGTTCCCGGTATAGAACACTTCGAGGTGCCCGCAGGGGGCCTGGAGCGCGGAGCCGGAGAAGACGCCGTCGCGGTCGGCTTCCAGTGAGGGAGCCAGGGCGAGGGGGCGGCGCTCCCAGGTGGCGCCGTCGCGGGAAACCACGTGCCCCCAGTGCATGGGCCCCCACTCGGTGGAATAGGGGTGGTGCTGGAAGAAAACGTGGAGTTCCTCGCCGGTGTGGACCAGGCCGTTCGGGTCGTTGATCCAGCCGGCCGGTGCCGCGATATGGAAACGCGGATACCAGCGCGGGTTCACGGCGGAGGCGAGCTGGGCATTCGCGGCGCGGGCCCGGGCCAGCGCCGCATCGTGGTCGGCGGTGAACTCAAAGGAAAGCGACATGGTTATCCCTTAATACCGGAAGCGGCAATAGAATTGACGAATTGTTTCTGGAAAGCCAGGAACAGCATGATGACCGGAACGGTGATCAGCGTGGAGAACGCCATGATCTGGCCCCAGGATACGTTGAGCTGCTGGAAATAGTCGATCCCGATCATCGCCGGGCGCAACTCCTCCGAGCGCACCGTCATGAGTGGCCACAGGTAGGAATTCCACGCCGGCAGGAACGTCAGAATTGCGACCGTTGCGGTCGCCGGGCCGGAAAGCGGCATGACGATAGAACGGTAGATCTTGAACCAGCTTGCCCCGTCCACGCGCGCCGCTTCGTCCAGCTCGCGCGGAATGGAATCGAAGTACTGGTAGAAGAGATAAATCGAGAGCGCATTGGCAATGAAGGGCACAATCTGGACCTGGTAGGTATCCAGCCAGCTCTGCGAGAAGCCGTTCGCATCCAACCACGGGAGCTTATTAACCCACCACAACAGCGGCAGCGCCAGAGTTTCGAAGGGAACAATGAGGGTGGCGATCACCAGCGTCAGCGAAATCTTGCGGCCCCGGAATTGTAGGCGGGAGAGCGCGAAGGCCGCCATGGAATTGACGATGAGCCCGAAAACCACGATGCACACCGAGATAATGATGGAGTTGAGGAGGAAGCGCCAGAAAGGTACCCGGTTGAAGACTCCGGAGTAATTATCGAAGCTGAGGTCACCCACCGGGAGGAAAGCCTCCAGGCCGCCCATATCCCCGAAAATTTGGGTATCCGGTTTGAAACTGGAGACCACCATGAAGAGGAGCGGCAGGCCGAAAATAGCGGCCAGCCCAATACGCAGCGCCCAGATTCCAATGGCGCGGGGGATACTGCGAGATGACGTCGCGGTGCTCATGCGCGGGCCTCCTTATCGCGAGTGAGATAGCGTTGCACCAGATTGACGGCGAGAACCAGGACGAAGAAGACCAGGGAAATCGCGGCGGCATAGCCGGTTTGCTGCTGGTCGTATCCGGTGCGCACCGCCTGGTAGACCACCGTTGAGGTGGAATCGAGGGGCCCGCCCTTCGTCATAATATTGATCTGGGTGAACAGCGAGAACGCTGCGATGGTGATCGTAATGAGAATAAAAGTGCGGGTTTGGCGCAGGCCCGGCCAGGTCACGTGTTTGAATTGCTGCCAGGTTGAGGCCCCGTCCAGAGCCGCAGCTTCGTAAAGCTCACCCGGGATTGTTTGCAGGCCGGAAAGCCAAATAATCATATGCATCCCGGCGGCCTGCCAGGCGGACATTACGATAATGGCGAAGAGGGCCCAACTGGGATCGCCCAACCAATCCGGCCCGGAAATACCAATCTTGGCCAGCAATGCGTTGAGCAGGCCATCGGGCTGGTACATGAAGAGCCACAGCATGGAGACCACCACCATGGAGGTGACCATGGGCAGGAAGAAAACAGTGCGGAAGAAATTCAAGCCCGGGAACTTCTTATTTACGAGTAGCGCCATAATAAGCGCCAGGCCCGACTGCCCGGGTACAATAACGAGAGCGAAAATGAGGGTATTACGCAAGGACGCCCAAAAGACCTCGGTTCCAAAGAGCCGCTCAAAATTTTCCAGGCCGATGAATTGCATCGGGCGCGGTGAGATGAGACGCGCGTCGGTAAACGCGAGAACGAAGGTCAGGACGATGGGAACCACAAGGAAAAGCAGCATGAGGATTCCCGCGGGCGCCAGCATTCCCCACCCGGCCCGTGCTTGCGCGGAGGTTTCGCGCCGGTATTTTCGCGACGGCGCAGCAGCTGGCTTGGCACGCTGAGAAGATGCTGGCGCCGGCCGGAGCGCGTGCTTACTCTCCGCGGTGGCCTGGGGTGCAGAAGTCATATCACTGGCCTTTCGGCAGGGCGCGTGAGCTGCCGATGGTAGCTCACGCGCCTCGCGCATCAGGTGTTACTTGAAGAAGCCGTTGGCTTTTTGGTTGGCGTCAATATTCGCCACGGTTTGGTCGAGGATCTTCTTGGGATCCCCGCCGTTGAGGATGTCCTGGGTTGCCTTGGTGAATTCGGTAGCGATGAAGGGGTAGCCGGCAGTTTCGGGGCGCAGCACCGCGTACTTCTTAGAGAACTCCCGGAAGATGGAGTACTTCCCGCCCTCGGCGAAGGCCGGAACTTCCGCGGTGGCGGCATCGGTTGCCGGGATATTACGGGTAGCCACCGAAACCGAAGCCACGTACTTATCCTGAGCGGCGAACTTCATGTAATCCAGCGCTCCCTCGGGGGCCGGGCACGACGGCGACATACCCCACTGCCAGGAACCGCCGCCAATCTTCGGACCCTTGCCAAAATCGGGCGGCGGGAGGAAGACGACGTCGTCGCCAAAAGCCTCTTCGGTGGGCTGCGCCGCCCACGAACCCATCCACAAGAAAGCCGATTTGCCGTTAATGAAGTCCTGGGTGGGATCCGAACCCGCATTGGCCGGCGTGTAGCCCTCGGTGACCAGGGAACGCATCCACTTCGCCCACTCCAGGGCTTCCGGGCCGTTGAGGGCTCCTTCCGCACTTTCGAACTTCGAGCGGTCGATAAGATCCCCGCCGAAGCTTTGCAAGTAGGGGGAGTAGGCATAGGGATACCATTCGCCCTGATCAGCGGTGTTGATGTCGAAAGGTACCGCGTATTTCCCGGAAGCCTTCACCTTGGCGAGCGCATCGGTGAACTCATCACGCGTCCAGGGTTGATCCACGGTGGGGGTGCGGATACCGAATTCATCGAGGATGGACTTGCGGGTAATGATGGAGAGGGCCACGTCGTAGTAGCCGTAGGAGTAGATCTTGTCATCGTAGCGGCCCACCGTGGTGGGGAGGAATTTATTGAGGGTGTCATCCATGCCTTCGAGCGGGGCAAGGTAGCCGGCCCAGGCCCAGTTAGGAACATTGGGGCCGTCAATATCCATAATGCACGGGAGGCTATTGGAGGAAGCGGCCGCCACCACGGATTGGTTATAGGAAGCCTGCGGGAAAGCCTGCATGGTGACCTGGTACTTATCGGATTGTGCGTTGTAATCGGCAACGATTTGCTCGATGGCGGCGAGCTCCTCTTCGTTGCCGGCGTTATGAGTCCACATGGTGACTTCTTGTTTCCCGTCCGTGACATTGCCTTGGGACGAGGTACCGCCCTTACTGCAGGCGCTCAGCGTGAAAGCGAGTGCAGCGGCGGATGTTAGTGCGGTGAGTTTCCGGAATCTTTTACTCATCACCCCTCCTTGGGTTTGTTTGGCGCCCCGCCCGGGAAGCGGGAGAGTGCTAAGAACCATCACGCGGCACCTTTGCACCGTGATAAATGCATTTAGCACTTGCCAGAAACTATAGGGCCGCCGGTGAGTATGCGCAATGTGGAGGCGCGGGTGAGCTTGGTCACCTTGGTGATCAGATACCCTTAGCTCAGGCTGTGGCCCACAGGTGGGAAGAACAGCGCGAGGAGGTTGAATGAAGCGAGCGACGATCGCTCAGGTGGCACAACGAGCGGGTGTTTCACCCACCGCGGTGAGCTTGGTACTCAATGATCGCCCCGCGCGTCTCTCCCAAGAAGTACGGGATCGGGTGATTGAGGCAGCGGCTGCTCTCAATTACCGCCCTAACCCGGCCGCGCGTTCTTTGCGGACCAATACCACCGGGATTTACGGGGTGATCAGCCGGGACGTTACCGTCACGCGCTACGCTTCGGCCATGCTGCGCGGTATCCTCGACGCCGCTGACCAAGCGGAGAAAATTGTGTTCCTCGCGGAAGTGGGGGATAGCGCGAGCCGCGCGGAGAACTCGGTACGTGAGATGCTCAATCGCAATGTTGATGGGCTTATCTTCGCGGAAATGGGCGCGAAGATGATCACCGTGCCGGAGATCGTGCGTGGCCTGCCGGTGGTGGTGTGCAATGCGGTGCCGGATCGGGAAGGAAGTTTCCCGGCGGTGCTCCCGGCCGAATACGAGGCGGGGCGGCGCATGGCTAATGTTCTTATCGAGGCGGGGCATCGCAACATCGCGATTATCGGCATGGATGACGAATTGCGCGAGCCGCGCATCTCCGCCACCATCGGCCATCGTTTTGACGGAATCCTGGATGCTTTTGAGGAAGCGGGCCTCAAGCCGGTGAAGATTTTCCCGGGTACGCTGTGGGACCCGGATCTCGGTTACGAGGCGATGGGTGAGCTGCTGGATAACGGCCCGGAGTGCACCGCGATTCTTGCTCTCAACGACCGTATTTCTTTGGGTGCGATTCAACAATGTTTGGGGCGCGGCATGCATCTGCCCGATGATCTCTCGATTGCTTCGTTCGACGACGACGAAATTGCGCTCTACGTTCACCCGGCCCTCACTACCATCGCAATTCCCTACTGGGAGATCGGGCAAACTGCCACCCGGCTCCTGGGTGAAGAAGGCGCGGGGGACCGCGATATTCACCTGGTGGATATGCCGTTACGCATGCGCGAATCGGTACGCCGAATCTAGGGGCGGGGCTCGGGCTTATTCTGCCCGCAATACCTGCGCCACCCGCCGGGCGAGCTCGGGCATCTGGCCGGGGCAGTAGCGCTGGTCAATGGGCAGGGCGAGGATATGCGGCCAGTCCACGCTGCGGCTGAGCCGCGGCCAAAAAGCGGGTGTGTACACCCCGCGGGCGGCGAGGCGTTCGGGAATGCTATGCGAATCATCCGTGGCGGGCCAGCCTGACGGTAGCGCGTCCAGACGGAGGGCGAGGGCGTAGGGTGCGTGGCTCGTTGATTCGCTACTGTCCGCCGCGCTGTTCGTTGCCGTGCCGTTCATAGCCCGGTCACTTCCTTCGCCATCGCCGAAGAGCGCCGCCTCCGGAACTCCCTCTCTCACCAAGGCCGCGCGCAAAGCCCGGGCATTGGCCCGCCGCCGCTCCAACGCCGCCGCGGCATCGAGGTGGCCAAGAATATCCCGGGCCGCCCCGCTCATCGG
This sequence comes from Actinotignum saccati, assembly GCF_051265055.1. Classification (NCBI taxonomy): domain Bacteria; kingdom Bacillati; phylum Actinomycetota; class Actinomycetes; order Actinomycetales; family Actinomycetaceae; genus Actinotignum; species Actinotignum saccati. Next base: position 25,241 of record NZ_JBOZCC010000012.1, on the reverse strand, counting down.
GCTCGGGCTGAGAGCGGCATCGATGGCGGCCTCAGCTGCGCCGTCGTGCTCCTCCCCGCGCAATTGCAGCAGCCCGCACCGCGTCGCCTCGCGCGCCAACGCATTTTCCGCAGCCGCGGCGGGAAGCGCGGCGCCGAGCGCCCAGGCGCCGTCGGGAATCGGAAACCACTTCCGCAAAGACGCCACCGCATAACGCGTTGAAACTTTTCGCGCAGTTGCGGCACTGAAGGGCGCGTGCGTGAGATCGGCGACGACGGCGCCACCGCGGCGCTCCCACCCCTCGAGCATGGAGCGCAACTCTGGCGTGGGCCAGGCGCCGAAGGTGGTGGAGATGAGGACCGCGCAGCGCTGCGGCTCGGTGAGGAGTTCGGCGAGGCGGGCCGGGGCAGGGAGGAGGTCCGGGCCGACCTGCACCCAGTGGACCCCGATGCCTTCCAGCTGGAAAGGTTCAATCGCGGTGGCGCACAGGAATCCGGGCGCGATTAGGCTGCGGATGCCGCGGGCGGCGAGGGCCTGGGCGATGAGGCCGAGAGCCTGACGCCCCGATTGCACCAGCACCGCGTCGGGCGGAACCGGGAGTGCGCGCGGACCGGAGCGGGACGGGAGAGATGTGAATTCGCCGCCGAAGGTGAGTGCGGCAGAAAACACCATCATTATCCCTTTCATTAAAGAGCCCATAACCGGCTTTTGTTTCGTATACTCATGCTATCCGGCAAGGGTGCCGGGTGGTGATGACGGTCAGCACGAAGGCTTTGACCGAATCTAAGGAGGAACCACAATGAAGATGATTCTGGACCTGGACACCGGTGTTGATGATTGCCTGGCAATCACCTACGCTCTCGGCTCACCGGAAGTCGAATTAATTGGCATCACCGGCACCTACGGGAATGTCCTCCTGGATACCGGTGTAAAAAACGATCTTGACCTCCTCGATCTTTTTGGGCATCCGGAGGTGCCGGTCTATCCGGGTATCCCGCACGCTCGCGAAAAGGACGGTTTTGAGGTCCTCGAGATTTCCGAATTTATTCACGGTAAAAACGGCATCGGGGAGATTGAGATTCCAGCCTCGAATCGGGTGGCAGAAACCACGCCGGCCTCCGAATTCATGGTGGAAGCGGTGCGTGAATACGGTAGCGACGTCGTTATTGTTGCCACCGGGCCCATGACCAACCTAGCTCGTGCCATTGAACTGGACCCCACATTCAAAGATAATGCCCGCATCGTCATTATGGGCGGTGCGCTCACGGTTCCCGGGAATTGCAATGACGTGATGGAAGCGAATATTTCCCAAGATCCGGAGGCTGCTGATCTGCTCTTCCGCTCGGGTGCTCACGTCACGATGATCGGCCTGGATGTCACCTTGCAAACACTGCTCACGTATGAACACACCCAGCAGTGGCGAGACTTGGGAACTCCGGCGGCAACAGCCCTGGCTGATATTACCGATTTCTATATCAAGGCGTATGAAACCACCGCCCCACATCTGGGTGGTTGCGGCTTGCACGATCCGCTGGCCGTGGCCGTGGCGATTGATCCTTCGCTGGTCACGCTCTTCTCCTGCAATATCAAGGTTGATCTGCACGAACCGGTGCGCGGGCGCACGATCTGCGATGAGGAGCGGCTCAACGATCCGGTCAAGACCGCAGATGTGGCCATCGCGGTGGACGTGGAGCGTTTCCTCTCCGAGTTCATGTCCCGCATCACCTCGCTGTTGAAAGGCATTTGATCGTGGACGCGCGTGATCGATCTCAGGTTGATACCGCGGCTGCCGTGCGCACGCTGCCGCAACTCATCATTATTTTCATTACCTCAATTCTCACGATCCAGGGCTTCAACCTGGTTTTCCAAGACATCGGCACGCAGCTCAATGCGGTCGAATACGCTCCGCTCATCACCTCAATTCCCGGCATCGTGCTGGGCATCGTGTGCGTGATTTACGGATCGCTCGGTGATTTCGTTTCCCTGCGCAAAATGATGATGGTGGGCATTGTGCTTATCGTGATCGGTTCGGTGTTGGGGCTGGTGGCATCCCGATCCTCCATCTGGGTGGTTATTATTGCCCGCGCGATTCAAACCGCGGGCACCCAGGTATCCGGATCCGTCTACCTGGTGGTCACCACCAAGTATGTTCCCGGAGTGAAGAAGGTGCTGTATTTCGGTGTCTTCACCGCGGCCTACCAGTTCTCCACGGCCATCGGGGTACTGGCGGCCGGATGGCTCATCACCATGTCCTGGGTGTGGCTCTTCGCGATCCCGCTCATTTCGGTGCTCTTCATCCCCACCCTGTGGCGGGGCCTCCCGGATGTTTCCGGACAGGCCCAGCGGATCGACGTTCCCGGGTTCCTGCTGGCCGGCATTACGGTCACGGCCCTGGTCATGTACTTCAACTCGATGAACTGGCTTTACCTGGGTGCCTTCGCGGTGCTCCTGGCCGTCTTCATCATCTACATTTCCAAGGCCAAGAACCCCTTCGTCACCCCGGAGTTCTTCCAGAATCGCCGCTACCTCATGGCGGTTTCCCTGGTGCTGCTCTTCTACTTCGGTAATTACGCCATGACACCGCTCTTCAACCTCGCCGGTGGTATTTTCCACGGCAAGACGGCCCTGGAGATGGGCTTCGTGCTGCTCGCCGGTTACGTTGTTGCGACCGTCATGGGCGTGATAAGCGGTGCGATCGTGGCGAAAATCGGTAGTGGGATGGGCATTGTGCTGGCGGGCGGATCCGCCGCCATCGGTGCTTTCCTCGCCGCGTTCACGGTGGATAAGGGCCTGTGGGGAATTATCGTTTCGGCGGTGTTCCTCTTCGGCGCCTTGGGCCTGGCCTACGCGCCGGTGGTGAATACCGTGATGGGAACCGTGGACGTCTCCGAATCGGGGCGCGCGGTGGGGATGAACGACCTGGCCATGAATATTTCACCCTCGATTGGTATCGCGATTTTGGGCTCGATGATGCCGGCGGCGGCCCGCCCGGAAGGCGTGGCCGAGGCCCAATATCTGGCCGATTCCGCGCACAGCCTCACGCTGCTCTTCGTTATCGTGGGTGCCACGTGGCTAGCGGGGGTGCTGGCTTTCTTCGCTTTCCGCCGCCAGCTTTTCCCTGCTGATGGGTGGGGAAAGGTCACGAGCGAGGAGGCGTAGCCCGTTCGCACGGCACCGCTAGGTGCGTGATTCTTATAGCGTGATTCTTATAAAAGAATAATGAGCAGAGCAATACCCAGCGCTGCCGCGAGTCCGCCCATCCCGAGGCTCAGGTAGCGCTGGGTTTGCGCGTGGGTTTGTGCCTCGCTCAGCTCCACCTGCGCCTCGGCCAGCTCATCCTCGCTGGTCTCCAGCTGGGTGCGGGTGGCGGCCAACTGCGCCCGCGCCTCGCGCAGCTGCACTTCAAGGGTGCTGATCTGGCTGGTATAACGTTCCTCATGCGCGGCCGACGTGCGCGCCGAATCCACAGTCAGGCGCGCCTCCCGAGCCCGCCCCGCCGCCTCGAGGGCCGCGTAGCGCCGTCGTTCTTCTTCCACCTGCTGCTCTAAACCGCGCACGCGCGCAACCAGGCGGGCCGCACGCCGCATCGCGTCCTCGCTGCGGGCCTGCGCGGTCACGGCACTCTGCTCCACGCCCGAGGCATAGACCACGCCCGCCTCCAATTCTTTTTCACGACGACGCAGATCCACCACCAGGCCCTCCAGCTCGGCTACGCGGGTCTGGAGAGTGGCCGCCTCCGCGCGGGCGCCCTCATGCTCGCGGCGCAGCTGGAAATTATCGGTATTCAGTTGGGTATTTTCCGCGCGCAGGTTTTCACACTCGGCGCGCAGTCGGTCACGGTCTTCCCGGAGCGCAGCCTTTTCCGTGGTGGCAGAAGTGGCGGGCGCCGAGGCGCGTTTGCCGCGCGCGGGAGTATCAAGTGCCCGAGAACCGCGCCGTCGCTCCGTAGCCATGACCCTCCTTCGTCCGCGCTTGACTTTACCTAATAAACATAGCGCGCGCAGATCTTCGCGGCCCGCCCGCGGCCGGCTTTCCAGGCCAAACACCGCGGGCGTGAGCGATGCCACTTTGGTGGCGTAGGCGAGACGGCGCAGGGCGAGCGTGGGTGGCGTGCGCGGCGGCGCGGGCAAGCAGGCGGAGGCAGCGCGCACATAGCAGGCGCTACCCTTGGAATCATGACAAAGGATCAGCTCACCGGCGCGGCCGGCACCGCCGTCGCAACGCAGCCCGCCGCCGCAGCTCAGCTCACCCGCACGGAAACGGATTCGATGGGCCCGGTCGAGGTGCCCGCCGCGCACTACTGGGGCGCGCAGACCGCCCGCTCGCTCCAGCATTTCCCCATCGGCGGGGAACGCTACACCTGGGGCGGCCCCCTCATCCACGCCTTTGGGCTGCTCAAAGGCGCTGCCGCCCGCGCGAATGCCGAGCTCGGGGTGCTTGATCCGCAGCTCGCCTCGCTTATCACCGCGGCGGCTAGCGAGGTGGCCGAGGGGGTGCTCGACGCGGAATTCCCGCTCAAGGTTTTCCAGACCGGTTCGGGCACCCAAACGAATATGAACGTCAATGAGGTGATTGCCGCGCGCGCGAATGAGATCGCCACCGGGCAACGCGGCGGGAAAAGCCCGGTGCACCCCAATGACCACGTCAATAAGGGCCAGTCCTCGAATGATGCCTTCCCGACCGCGATGTATGTGGCGGTGGCTCGGGAAACACACCGCCATCTCATCCCGGCGGTGGAGGCCCTGGCGGCCACGTTCCGCGCTCGCGCGAGCCAGTTCCCGCACGTGGTGATGGTGGGGCGCACCCATCTTCAGGACGCCACCCCGATCCGCTGGGATCAGGTGGTGGGTTCGTGGGCAGCGCAACTGGAGGGCGCGCTCGCGGGGGTGCGGGCAGCGGCGCGGGGCCTGCACCGGGTGGCGCTGGGCGGGACCGCGGTGGGCACCGGCCTGAATTCGCATCCGCGTTTCGCGGCGCGGGTCTGCGAGCTGCTCGAGGAGGCGACCGGTTTACCGTTCCGTCCCGCGGATAATCTCCCCGCGGCCTTGGCTGCCCACGATGACCTCGTAGCATTTTCGGCGAGCCTGCGCACCCTGGCCACCGCCGCCATGAAGATCGTGAACGATATTCGCTGGTATGCTTCCGGCCCGCGCACCGGCATCGGCGAAATCGCGATCCCCGATAACGAGCCGGGTTCCTCGATTATGCCGGGCAAGGTGAATCCGACCCAGGCGGAGGCCCTCACCCAGGTCTGCGTCGCGGTGTTCGGTTTCGACGCCGCAGTTGCTTTCGCCGGTTCGCAGGGCAATTTCCAGCTCAACGTCTACAAACCAGTCATGGTGTTTTCGGTGCTGGAGGCGCTGCGCCTGCTCGGCGACGCCCTGCGCACCTTCGAACGTTTCTGCGCGGCCGGCATCACCCCGCGCGCGGACGTCATCTCCGCGCACCTGGACCGCAATCTCATGCTGGTCACCGCACTCGCTCCTCATATTGGGTACGACGCCGCAGCCAAGCTGGCCCGCGCCGCTCAGGCCAGCGGGGCTTCGCTGCGGGAGGTCGCGCTTGCTTCGGGGCAGGTCAGTGCGGCTGATTTTGACACGTGGGTGAATCCGGCTGCAATGACCGAACCGGAAGCGAGCTAGGTGCGCGGCACGACAGGTTGACTAGGCGCGCCGTTAGGGCGTGGCCGGTGTGGTTTCGGGGACGGCGAAGCCGGCTTGGGCGAGGAGTTCGCGCAGGTAGGCGTGTATTTCGCGGTAGCCGCGCGCGGTGGGATGCATCCAGGCCCGAATATCCGTAGCGGTGAAGGGGGAGACGAGCCAGGTTTCTGCACTGTCGTCACTGTCCTCGCTGCCGCGGAAGGCGTGGGCACGCGGTTCGTGCCCGGCAAATAGTGCCTGGGTGGAGGCGAAGAGGAAACGGTCGGATCCGGTTTCTTTCCGCATCTGGGCGATGACGCGTTCTTGCATGGCGTCCGCGGCGTCTTGGAGCTGGGTGAGCGCGGCCCCGGCATCATAGCTTTCCACGACCGGTGGGATGAGGTAGGAGCGTTCCGCGAAGAGCCGTGGATAGCCCACCAGGATAGCGGTGGCCTGGCCGTGGGAGGCGGCATCGATGGACCGCAGGATCTCCAGGGTGGCTTCTTCGATAGCCGGGAGGGCTGCGGTGGCTGTGTTTATGGCTTCTTCGCAGCTGTTCGGGGTGCGGAGCACGAAGCAGGAACTGATGATCTGAGCGAAGTTGGCGTCGTTGCCGCCGGCGGTGAGGAAAACGACCGAGGTGGCCGGGGTGACGGCACTAACTTGTTCTGCGATATCGGATGTTCGCGCCCCGGAACACGAGGCGTTGGTATAGCTGGCGCCGAGTTCGCGGGCGAGCGGGGCGGAGTAGTTATCGGGGGAGCGCCGGCAGGTATCTTCTTCGTAGGTGCCGGCCCCGTTACCGGAGGAAAAGGAATCGCCGAGCTGCACGATGGCGGTGATGGGCCGCGGAGTGGGAGAGGGCTGCCCGCCCGCTTTACCGGCGGGAGTGCATGCCGCGCAGCTGAGCGCCACGGCGGCAAGGCCGGCAAGGGCGGCAAGGGCGGCAGCGGCCCGCGCGGTGCGCGTGCGAAAGGTGAGTGAAGCGCTGGCCTGGACCTGGCCGGAGCGAGACCGCTCGGCACGCGCGATGCGTGCGCTGCACAGCCCGCGGCCGGCGCCCGCACGCGGCATTTAGGCCACCTGCCAGGCCGCATCCGAGGTAGCAGGAAGTAGATCCTCCGGGATAACAACACCGGGGCGAGCCCAGACTTCGTACCGGTAGCGCAGCCCGGTACGCGAGGTATGCCAGCCGTCATGAGCTGCTCCCGGCGAACTAAGCCGCAGCTCCCAGCCCGGGCCAATAGCGGGCGCGAAAATATCGGCATCTACATCGGCATCGATAACGGTGCGGATAAGCACCTGGGAGCAGTCCCGAGTTTCGGCATAGACCCCGGCGCCCCCGCATACCCAGGCGGCATCCGCCCCGGTAGCGCGGGCCAGCGTGAACGCCTCCTCAAGATTCGCGGCCAGCTGCGCACCGGGAACCTCGAAATCTTCTTGGGTGCTCACCACGATGGTGGGGGAGTGTGGCATGGGCCGCCGCCCCGCAGAAATCCAGGTTTTCCGCCCCATAATCACGGGCCGCCCGCGCACCGCCGCCCGGAAAAAGGCCGAATCCTCTGGAACATCCCAGGGCAGGCGCAAGCCTTTCGCGAGGGCGTGATCACGGGCTTCCGCCCAGATTTGTGCAATGAGCATGGCTTCCTCCTAGACCGAGACCGCGCCGGTGAGCTTGGGATGGTGTTGGTAGCCCTGGGTGGCCGAAATATCATCCATCTCATAGGAGAAGAGGGAATCAGCTTTGCGCAGCTCCAGAGTGGGGAAGGGATAGGGTTCACGCGAAATCTGTTCACGCACCTGATCAAGATGGTTGAGGTAGATATGGCAATCCCCGCCCGTCCACACAAAATCACCAACATCCAAGCCGACCTGCTGGGCAATCATATGGGTGAGAAGAGAATACGAGGCAATATTGAAAGGCACTCCGAGGAACATATCCGCACTGCGCTGGTAGAGCTGGCAGGACAGCTTGCCATCGGCTACATAGAACTGGAAGAAAGCATGGCAAGGCTGGAGCGCCATCTTATCCAGATCCGCCACATTCCACGCGGAAACAATCATGCGCCGCGAATCCGGATTGCTGCGCAGGGTTTCCAGAAGCTGGGAGATCTGATCGATATGCCGGCCATCCGGCGCGGGCCAGCTACGCCACTGGTAGCCGTAGACCGGGCCGAGCTCACCATTCTCATCAGCCCATTCATCCCAAATGGTGATGCCATTGCGCTGCAACCACTCAATATTGGTAGAGCCACGCAAGAACCACAGGAGTTCCCCCTTGATCGGCTTCATGGCCACGAACTTGGTGGTGATACGCGGGAAACCATCAGCCAGGTGGTAGCGCAGCTGGCGCCCGAAGACAGAGAGGGTACCCGTGCCGGTGCGGTCCCCCTTGCGAGTCCCATTGGCGAGGATATCGGCAAGCAGATCTTCATATTGGCGATTAATCATGAACCCATCCTACGTGGCTACTACGACAGAAAAATTGGCTCCGAAAAAACTACCCGGCTAAGCCGCTTCGGCAAGGCTTCCCCGGGAAGGGCAGCATACCGGGCGAGCATCCTAGCCCTGCGCGATGATCTCGCGGATAAGCGCGGCGTCGCGCTCCACCACTTTCGCGGCGTACTGGGCCACCTTCTCTTCAATTGTCTTGCCGACGAAAGGAATGGAGACCCGCACCTCACCGGTGACCGTGACGGTGGCCGGCCCGGAACCGGAAACCTGGAAATCGGCGCTGGCGTGGACGGGAAGTTTGGCTTCCAGCTGCGCTGCGACGTCGTTCCCACTGCGAGTGAATACGATACTGGCCGCTAAACCGGAAGAAAGGAAACGCCGCGCCTGCGCGGGAAGCTGGTCGGCGCTGACCTGCACCGTCATGACCGCACGCTCGGCGCCGGGCGTGAAGGAGGACGGTTGCGTGTGGAGCGCGGCGAGGCGGCGGTTGGCGAGTTCTTCGGACATGAGGACGGTGGCGACGGCGCTCGCGGGGGCGCTGATCTCGTAGGTATGGGAAAACTGCATGGCTATATTTTCCCGCATGAGCGCGGCGAGAGGGAAGCTCTGCCGGGTTTTTCAGCGCAGAGCCGGAGAGGCGGGGGCTCTAGCTGCCCGCGTGGAGATCTATCGCTGAGCGCTTTTTTCCGGTTTGAACATCGGCAGGCCGGTGAGGGAAAGCCCCACAGCCTGCGCGACGTCCAGTAGTTTTGTGGCCATAATCGGCCATACAAGATCAATGAGTTCTGAGGTAATGTCCTGGTTCTTGTCTTCCAGATTTTCAATACGCACGCGTGCCGTGACCTCGGACAGGTACACTTCTTTACCTTGGAATGTGGCGACAAGATTCATGGTGACATCAGCGGTCGAAACGCCTGCAGTGTCTTCATCGAGATCGATAAACCGCGTATGTACGTCCAAATGGCTTCCAAGATCACGCTGGCTGTCGTTGTAATATCTGGTCGTTTTGCCCGAAACCTCGATAAAACTAATATCCGTGATGTTGTCTCTAAGCATTGTCCTTGATCCGTTTCTTTTCACCAGTATTGAGGCTTCCATCCCAACCGAAAGTGGTGTCCTGCTCGTCTAGGTCTTTCACGTCGTAGTCGATGGAAACACCGATAGCGACTGCGTAGGAATGCAGTCGCTGTATCGTAGGGTTGATGACCCCGGACTCCAACTCGGAGACCCATTCCGGTGTTACACCGAGGAGTTGGGCCACGCGGTCTTGAGAGATTCCCTTGCTTTCACGCACCGAGCCGAGAGCTTCGAGAAATAGGCGATTTCTCCGAGCTTGCTCATATGAGCGTCGCCTAACAGTGGGAAGGATCCTCACGGTTCTCACCCCTCTTCTCTAACCAAAATTCTCCTCTTTGTTGAGCGAGATCAATACTTGCGTTTTGTTGTGTTTTCCAATTCGGAGAGTCGTCTTTCGCTCCCAAACATAGAGAAACGAGTCCACCCCATTCGGGTGGCTCACCATAATAAATGCGGATAAGAAGCCTTATCTGTTCAAGTTCAATTGGCTCTGGGAGGCGTATTTCTACGACGCCCGGTTGCCGTTTGCAGATCGAGGCCTGATCTCTGTTGAGCTCCCCGAGTTTGGCACTTTCAAGGAGGTCGTCAATATGGCCTGCTATGAGAGCCATAGAGAAATCCCTGCTTGTGTCCGTTCCGAGCATATTTCCTATGTCAGCTAAGTCGTTCGAGAGCCAGCTTCCGGGCGTATACCACTCGATGTTCACGCCAGAAAACTCATTCCCGGGATGTGCCCATTCGTATATGCGCACAGACTCGCTTGCGCCCCTGTTGGAACGGGAGCGCAAGTTTTTCGGGTCGGCCAACCGGAACTTATGCATGTCCTCATTGTGGCATAAGTCGGCCTTCCGAACACTACACTAATCTTGACACGAGGTGTTCGAACGGAAAACGACGCAGGCGTTGCTCAGCGGAGAGCGCCTGCGGCATACGCGCCCAGCGGAGGTGATATGGCTACTGATATAACGACGATACTAAGTCCTAGAACGATCAGGAATATCCTGCGTTTTCGAACGGCTTGTATGGTTGTTTTTGCCGTGCTCGTTGCGTGGCTTGGGGCTATAGGCGCGCTCTACTGGAATATCGTTCCAGGATTCTATATTGACCGAACTCCTACGATTCCCGAGGATGCGCACATTATCGTCAATCAGGCTGCTGCCGGGGAAAAGATTTTCACGGTATATCGGGATGAGGGCGATGTGTGCGTCGCCGCGTACGGGAAGGCATTTGATATCCCGTATACGGAATGTGTGCCGACCGCAGAACAGATTGAGCCCTCAGATATCACCGTGCAATGGCTTGGTTTCAACGGCGAAGAAGTGGACCCCGCTTCTCCCGAGGTTGCGGCGGTTCGCTTTCGCATTGCAGCCGGTGGGAAGATCATCCTCGAGCACACCGAGTCCTACCTGGAGGAAGCGTTTCATATACTTGGAAAGATTATCTAGCGGGATGATCTAGTTGGTGCTCGGGCTATAAGCCAGGGGCTGATGCGTCCGGTGTCGGTACATCGGGTGTCGTTGCATCCGGCGTGGTAATGCACGGCGCCTGTTCTGGAGTGTGCGGGGTAGATTTCTGCGCCGCCTGGTGCAGGACGTGGGCGTAGCGGAGCCTTTCCTTGCGATGGCGGCAGGAAAAGAAGCCGACAAAGGCATAAACTCCGCAATTCACAAGGAGATAACCGCCGAAGAAGCGCGGCATATCCGGAAACCAATTCCACGCCAGCGGCCACATTGCCAGACCTGCTACCAACCCAATGAATATGGCGCCCCCGCACAAAACTAAGGATTTTCGGGATACCAGGCGCAGCGGAAGAATCAAACCGAGGAGGCTACAAGCGAGTATTGATCCGAAAGCCAAGTACCCGGCGTAGTAGCGCTTATCGGGCTGAATGAGGTCCACGATGGGATACGCGGCATGGCACACAAAGATCAGCAGAGCCACGGATAGGTACGACTTCCAGCCAAGATTCTTCACCGCTGCTCCTCATCTGTTTCCTTGACCTGAACGTAGCGATTTGCGATTGGAATCCACGTCAGCATGACGAAGAAAAGAACAAGGGCGATTCCGCCCACTGTCACCACCGGACTTTGATCTGCACCCCAGCCGATGACCGGGTTGAGCAAGATTCCAATGAGACTTCCCAGTGTGCTCGCAACGTTTAAAACCGTCGCGCGGCGCTCGCTCGGAATCTCTTTGTTAGCGACTGCCCGAGTGATCGGTCCACGCGCGAACATGCTGATAACCACCAGTGTGAAACCACTGATTACGCATATGATGTGCGGAATCATCATCAAGATAAATCCAATGACGCCGTATCCGAAAGCCAGGAGAAGGCCTACTCGCCTGCCGACTCGCTCAACGATCACCCCGGAGAAATGATCGTAAACTGCCGCAGCTAATTGCGCACCGCCAACGATGAAACCCCAGAAGGCAAGCGGCACATCAACTCGATCAAAAATTGGCTGGTTGAGCGTAAATACTGAATTGAAGAGCACAAAGACCGCTGCCGAAGCAACAGCGGTATACAGCAGCACCGGGGAACTGAACAGTAAGCTAATTCCCCGCTTCAAGGAAACAAGTGCCGTTTCATCCGTGGCTTTTTCAGATGTAGAAGCCGGCTGTGGTGGGAGGAAAAGAACCGCTACCGCGGCTAGACAAGCAGCGATAGCGGCAGCGCAAGCCGGCAAAGCAACATCAATCTTTGCGAGCACTCCACCCACGAACGAAGCAAAGACCCCGGCCACTAACTCAAGGGCGCCGAAGTGTCCCCACACCGCAACTGAGTCCCGATCTGCATTGTCGCCAAGGGCTTCGTAGATGTAGGCATCCTGCGTGCCGGTCAGCATCGCAATTCCTAGGCCGCTCAGCACAAAAGACGCGGTGAATGCGGTGAACGAGTTACCTAGCGCAAATACAACTTCCGCACACCCGTTGAATAAGAAACCGGAAAGGATAACCCACCGGCGATCAATTCTGTCCGATATAAGCCCGCTGGGTACTTCTGCAACAAGGATGCTCGCTAAGAGAATACTTTCGAAAATGAAAATATCTTCGAGGGACTGCCCTCGAGAAGTCAGGAAAACTACGCTGACCGGAACATAGAAGGTCAAGCCGGCAGCAATAATAGCCAAGGCCATGGGCGCTAACGAACGGTTATGCCACACCAATCTGAGTGCGGTGGTAGCTTTCATCGCAACACCCAATATCTACATCCTTATTTCGGTATTAGTGTCGGCACGAACCTCAGCACGCCTACCCACCAGCAACCCGTACGCAATTTCGATGCAGCCAATCACCAGCAGCAGTGCCCACGGCACCCACCAGCCGCGCTGGAGAATGACGGTGAGAAGAAGGGGGAGGAGGCCGGCAGCAATAGAGCTCGCCCCGGCCCACATCCAGCGTTTAGTTTTCGCTGACTCCATTAGTTGTAGCTCCTTCGCTCCCGGTCGCGGCATTACGCGCAGCCTCGGTACCACGCGCAGCCTCGGTACCACGCGCAGTGTCGGTGCCTTGCGTGGCCTCGGTACCACGCGTAGCATCGCCGCCATGCGAGGCCGCGGCACCCCGCGCCGCTTCCTCACCGGCCAGATCGCGCGGCGCGGGCAGCCCGCGCACCCGATCCAGAAAAACATAGATAAGAAGAAGGATACCCAGATAGGGCAGCCCGGCATACCAGGCTACCGGCATGAGCCAGAAGAGCGCCACAAAAATAGCCAGGCAGCCGGCCATGACCGCCAGATTCGTCACCGGGGCGCCCCAGAGGCGAGCCGGTGGGAGCTCGAGTCCCAGCTGCTTGCGGCGTCGTCGAAAAGCAATATGAGTGGCCATCACTAAAGCCCAGGTGAGCAGGGTCCCGACCGTAGCGCAGCCGTACAAATACGAGAAGCCGGCCTGCGGGGAAGTGAGCGCCAAAATGCAGGCGACCACCATTCCCACCATCGCCAAGGTCACCGCACCGCGCGGGGTGCCCTTCGGGGTGGTGCGCGCGGCAAAAGCGGGGGCCATGCGGTCAGTCGCCAGCGCGTGAATCATGCGCGAGGAGGTGTAGAGGCAGCCGTTCGCCGCGCTCAGCGCCGCCACCAGCAGCACCGCGTTCATAATATGCCCGGCGGCAGGAATCGCGGCGGCGTCCAACGCGTGCACGAAAGGCGATTGGGAAATATCGTGGAGCGGCTCGGCGGTCACCGTCCACGGCTGCATCGCCACCACCACCGCAATCGCCCCCACGTAGAAGAGCAGCAGCCGCCAAATCATAGTGTGCGCGGCGCGCGGAATATCGTAACGGGGATTGCCCGATTCCGCGGCCGTGACCGAGACGGTCTCAATCCCGCCGAAAGAAAAAACCGCCATGCACGCGGCAATAAAAACCGAGCCGGCACCCAGCGGCATAAAACCGCCGTGTTCGGTGAGATTGACCAGCCCCACCGGTTCGCTCGCGGGCAGCCCCACAAAAATAATAATGAGACCCAGCAGAATAAAAACCGAAATGGCCGCCACTTTAATCATGGAGAACCAGTATTCCGCGGTGCCGTACAGCCGCACCGTGGCCATATTCAGCCCCACAATAAACAGGGAACAGGCCACCGTGCCCACCGCGCTATTGAGCTGGGGCAGCCAGTGCTGGAGGTATTTCGCGCCGGCCGTCACCTCCGCGCCCACCGCCACAATATAGGTGACCGCCAGATTCCAGCGCGTCACAAAAGCCCCCAGGTTCCCCAGATAAGCCCCCGCGATGGTGCCGTGCCCGCCGGGAACGGGATGCGCGCTGACCATTTCCGCCAGCGCCCACACCACCGACAGCGCCAGCAGCCCGGCCAGCGCGTAGGAAATAATCGTGGCCGGTCCGGCCAGTGAAATCGTAGCCCCCGCTCCGAGGAACAGCCCCGTGCCCAGCGCCCCGGACAGCGCAATCATCGCGATTTGCGGGGAGGTGAGGCTGCGCGCCAGTGCGGTGTGGTGCGAGGTGGCGCGGGTACGTGCGTTGGTGCGGTTAGCTGCGGTGCGCGTGCGGGCCCGGGCGCCGGGCGAAGCGTGGTGGCGTGCGGCCATGCGGGCTTCCCTTCGTGGATAGAACGACGGCGCAGCGCGGCGCCGCCCCACCCGGCCTCCACCGCCGGCGCAGCCCGGCCCTCGCACTGCCGTGAATATAACTAACGCGGAACTACTAGTGTACTCGCGCGAGCGACTACTCTTAGGGGTATGCCATCTCTCGGTCATATCTTGGAACGGTCCCAAACGCTCTCCGCTTCGCAACGCGAATGGTTGCATCAGCTGGTGGGGGACTGGCAGTTACTCTCCGATTTTTCCTTCGCGGACCTCGTGCTGGTTACCCCGCTCCAGGATGAACGCTTTATTATTGCGGCGGCCTGCCGCCCGGCCACCAATGCCACCGCGCTCGATAATGACGTGGTCAATATGACTTTCGATCCGGCTGATTCGGAGAAATTCCGGGAGATTATTGCCACCGGGCAGCGCGGCACCGTTTATATTCACGGCCTGCGTTACGAAGGCTACCCGGTGCGCCGGGCCGGTGAGGATCCCTTCGCGGTTCTCGCCCTGGTGTATTCTCAGCGTTCGCGCAAAGAAACGGTGCTGCGGCATTCTTCCTACGAGGAAATTGAAGAGCAGCTCCTCGATATGGTCACCCAGGGCCTTTTCCCCCTGGAAGGCACCCCGAGCGGGTTCCGCCACGGCGCCCCGCGCGTCACGGACGGCTTCACCCATATCGATGCCGACGGCGCGGTAATTTTCAATAGCCCGAATGCGGTGTCTAATCTGCACCGCCTCGGGATTCGTTCCACTTTCGAAGGCCAGCTGCTTGCCGAGCAAATTACCTCGAGTATTGACGCGGAAACCCGCCTGGATGATGCGCTGCCGGTGGTGCTGCTCGGGCGCGCCCCGTGGATGACGGAGCTCGAATTGCGCGGGGCGGTGCTGTCCTTGCGCGCGGTGCCGCTGTGGAAGGATGGCAAGCACGTGGGCGCGGTGGTACTTTCGCGCGATATTAGCGAGCTGCGCCGGCGCGAATTGGAGCTGGTCAGCAAAGACACCACGATCCGCGAAATCAACCACCGCGTCAAAAATAATTTGCAGACCGTATCGGCATTGCTACGGATGCAGGCGCGCCGCGCCGACGATAAAAAGGTGATCGAGGTACTCTCCGAAGCCCAGCGCCGCGTGGAAACCATCGCCCTCGTCCACCAAATCCTCTCCCAAACCGTGGATGAAATCGTGGACTTTTCCGAGGTCCTCACCCCGCTGATCACCATGGCCACCGATATTGCCTCCACGGATGTGCGTGTTTCTTCCGAGGTGCGCGGCGAATTCGGGATGGTGGACGCCAATACCGCCACCCGCCTGGCCGTTGTCCTCAACGAACTGGTCTCCAACGCGGTGGAGCACGGCCTGCCGCACGGCGGACATATCGTGGTGAGCGCGGACCGCGAAGGGGACGTCCTCACGGTGCAGGTGAGCGACGACGGCGTGGGCGTGCCCACCACCGGCGTCAAGCAGGGCCTGGGTACCCGGATTGTGCGCACCATGGTGGAAGGCGAATTGCACGGCACCATTAAATGGGAGGCGCGGGAAGGCGGGGGGACCACCGTTACGCTCACGATTAATGTGACGGCCGGGCTGCCGCCCACGGATGAGAAATAGTTTCCCCTCCCGGCGCGCGTAAAGATTAAGTACGAGGACGCAGAGCGCTAAGTACGACGACGCAGCCCACGCGCAAAGCACGTGGGCTGGTAGGTTTTGGGCCGGTTCGCCTTAGGAGGCAAGTTCGCGCACTCGGCGGGCGCGGGCGGTGCGGCGGCGCAGCCGGCGGCGTTCATCTTCGGAGGTGCCACCCCATACGCCTGAATCCTGGTTGTGTTCGAGGGCGTAGTTCAAGCAGTCGTCACGGACGGTACATTCCTGGCATACCCGCTTGGCCCGATCCGTTTGGGCCAGGGCCGAGGCCGAACTACCAATCGGGAAGAAAAGCTCCGGGTCTTCCGTCAGGCACGCGGCACGCGAACGCCAATCCATGAATCCTCCTTTTCCCCGCCAGTGCGGGGCATTCCCGCCTCTGCGGGATATAGCCGTATGTGAGACCCATATATCTTTGCAAAGAGCGCAGCCGCGGTAAAGAGCCTACCGGTGTGATATTTCAACGCCCGCCCTTTCCGGGCTACTCACTTGTTATTCCAGGCTTAAACGACTATGGGGCGGCCCGCCGCGCGCTGGGGGTTTGAGGTGACCCGGCGGTGAGAGACAATAGGGGCATGAGCATTGACGAGGCCCGCCGCCGTTGGAATGAGATTGCCCCCACGCTAACCCGCGCGCAGATCGCCTACCATTCCGGGGCCGATCCGCTCATGACGGATGACCACTACGACCGCCTCATTCACGAGCTACGCGATCTGGAAGCACGCTACCCGGAGCTCGAGGCACCGGATTCCCCCAGCCGCGCCGTCGGGGCACCGGTGCAGAACGACGGCGCAGCCACTCTGGCCGCGGGTGCCCTGGCGGATGAAGGTGCTGAATCGGAGCGCGGTGCCGGAGCGGGGCTTGGCGCTGGATCGGAGCAAGGCGCCACCCCGGAGCTCAGTGCCGAATCGGAGCTCGGCTCCGTGCCCGTGCCTGATGCTCAGCCCTTCGCGCCGGTACGGCACCGCGAACGCCTCTACTCCCTCCAGGATGTCTTTTCCCTTGAGGATCTGCGCGCCTGGTACGCCGCGCTCCCGGGAGTAGCTGGGGAATCCGGCACCGCCGTCACCGCGGAAGCAAAAATCGACGGCCTCGCGATCAACCTGCGCTATGACAACGGCGCGCTCACCGTGGCCGCCACTCGTGGGGACGGCGTGACCGGGGAAGATGTCACCCGCAATATCGCCACCATTGCCGCCATTCCGCAGCGCCTGCGCGGCAGCGATATTCCGGACGTTATGGAAGTACGCGGGGAAGTATTCTTCCCCCTCGCCGATTTCGCCCAGTTCAATACCGAGCAGCGCCAGCGCCGCGAAGCAGCCGAACGCGAGCGCACGGCCGCGGAACAGGCTGGGGATACCGCAGCGGTGCGCGAAGCCAACCGCATCATCCGCTCCTGCCGCGAATTCGCCAACCCGCGCAATGCCGCGGCCGGCTCACTGCGCCAAAAAGACCCGGCCGTCACCGCCTCCCGCCCGCTCTCCTTTATCGCTCACGGCATCGGGGCGCTCGCGGGCGTGCCGGCCTCCCTGGCCGAAACGCTCTCCACCCAGGCTGGCGTATACGAAGCATTCGCACGCTGGGGCCTGCCCATTTCCCCCTACACCAAACTCGTTTCAAATTGGGAGGATATCGAGGCCTTCGTGGCAGACCTGGCCACCCACCGCTACGATCTCATCCATGGGATCGACGGCGCCGTCCTCAAAGTCAATGACCGCGCGGCGCAGGCCGGGCTCGGCTACACCTCCCGCGTCCCGCGCTGGGCCATCGCCTATAAATACCCGCCCGAAGAAGTGGAAACCACCCTCCTGGATATCCAGGTCAATGTGGGCCGCACCGGGCGTGCCACCCCCTACGCCATTATGGAACCCGTGCTCGTGGACGGCTCGGTTGTCACCCAAGCCACCCTCCACAACCGCGAAGAAGTAGCCCGCAAAGGCGTGCGCATCGGCGACGTCGTGATCGTGCGCAAAGCCGGGGATGTTATCCCCGAAGTGGTCGGCCCGGTCCTCCTCGAGCGCGACGGCACCGAACGCGAATGGGTCATGCCGCGCGCCTGCCCCTCCTGCGGGGCCACCCTCGCCCCCGCCCAGGAAGGCGATGTGGATATGCGCTGCCCCAATGCGCAATCCTGCCCCGCCCAACTGGCCGAACGCGTGGTCCATATCGGCTCACGCGGAGCGCTGGACGTGGAAGCCCTCGGCGAAGAAACCGCCCTCTGGCTTACCAACCCGGACGCCCGGCGCCGCGAAGCACTCATTGCCCTCGCCAGCGGCCACCGCCTAGAAATCGAAGGCGCGGACGGGCGCAAAAAAACCCTGCGCCTCGCGCGCGAAACGGCACGCGACCTGGGCATTGTGGACGGCGACGGCGCCATCCTCGACTCCGAGGTGATTATCCCGCCCGCGGTAGCCCGCAGCCTGGGCGTTCCCGAACCCCAAGAACCGGTGCTCCACAGCGAAGCCGGACTTTTCGCGGTACAAGCCGCCGACGTAGCCACCACCTGGGTATGGAAAGAAATACGCAACGCCGGCCAACCCACCGGCGACTACCGCTACGTGCGCGCCGCCTGGACCAAACCCGCGTGGGGAAGCAGCGCCGGCCAACGCGTCATCACCAAAGAAAGCGAACCCGGCAAAGCCCTCCTCACCATGCTCACCGAGCTGGAAAAAGCCCGCAGCAAAGAACTCTGGCGCAAACTCGTAGCCCTCTCCATCCGGCACGTCGGCCCCACCGCGGCCCGCGCGCTCGCGGCGGCTTTCCCGGATCTGGAGCAGCTGCGTGCCGCTTCCGTGGAGGAACTCTCCGCGGTAGACGGTGTGGGGGAGATTATCGCCCGCTCCTTTAAGGAATGGTTCGAGGTGCCCTGGCATCTGGACATTATTGAGCGGTGGGAAGCCGCCGGGGTAGTTTTCGCCGATGATACCGCGGCCGCGGAGCAGGTCCCCCAAACCCTGGCGGGCATGACCATTGTGGCCACCGGCTCCCTGGAGGGCTACACCCGCGATTCGGTCAAGGAAGCGATCGTCACGCACGGCGGGAAAGCGGCCGGTTCGGTCTCCAAGAAAACCACCGCGGTGGTGGTGGGGGAGAACGCCGGGTCGAAGGCCGCCAAAGCCGAAGAACTCGGTATCCCGCGCCTGAGCGAAGCGGAATTCACCGAGCTGCTGCGCACCGGCCAGCTGCCCGCATAGAACTGAAACAACGCACAAACCGCAGGCCGCACAGTAGCGACGCGGCGGGACGGCGCTGCGGCGTCGTACCCGTTGCGGCCGTGCGCGCCCCTCGCCACTACAGCAACGTCACTACCACAACGCCACTACAGCAGCGGCGCCAGCGGAGCCATGACCTTTTCGGTCACCCGCGCGAGCGTGCCGCGCTGATCCCATTCCCCCAGGGTGAGTTCGCGGGTATTCCGCAGGTCGAATTCGAAAATCTTCTCCATAACGGCCGCGAAACCGGCATCGTGAATCGACATATTAATTTCGAAATTCCCCCGCAGGGACAGCCGGTCAATATTCGCGGTCCCCACGGTGGACCAGGTGGAATCCATCGTCATGGTTTTCGCGTGAATCATGGCATCCTGGTAGAGGAAAATACGCACCCCGGCGCGCAGCAGCCGTTCGTAATGCGGCCGCCCCACCCAATCCGTATAAATATGATTGGAGTACTGCGGGATAAGAATCCGCACGTCCACGCCGCGTTCGGCCGCGTCGGTGAGCGCATCGAGCATGGGCGCATCCGGAATGAAATACCCCATGGTGATCCAGGCCCGCTGCGAGGAGCGTGCTAGCGCATCCAAATACAGCGAAGAAATAGGATAAGTATTATGCGCGGGGGAATTCGTAACCGCCCGCATGCGCGAATCCCAGTGGTGAGTGAGCGCGCGGCGCAGGGTGGGATGATCGCGTTTGCGGTAGGCATTCCACATATCCACAAAAGCCACGTCCAGCTCCCACACCGAGGGGCCTTCCACGCGCAGGTGGGTATCGCGCCATTCCGTCACGTACAGGCCGCCAATATTGTAGCCACCCACGTAGCCGACGCGCCCGTCCACCGTCAAGATTTTGCGGTGATCGCGCCCTTTATCGCGCGACCGCCCGGTCAAAATACCGGTGCGCACCAGCGGGAAATTCATCCAGTGCAGATTCGCGATCCGCGGCGGATGCCGGAACGAGGGCGGCTGATTGAGATTCCCCCAGGTGTCCAGCAGCACATGAACCTGCACCCCGCGGTGCGCCGCCGCGATTAGCGCGTCGCGGAAACGGTGCCCCACATGATCCGCTTTGACAATAAACCACTCGAAATAAATATGATCCCGCGCATTATTAATATCGGCGAGCATCGCGCGGTATACATCCGCGGCACCCGTATACAAGATTGCGTGGTCGCGCCCGACCTGCACTTCTTGCGGGGGCAGATGCGGATAAGAACTGACCGGTGGGGTGCGGCGTTTGCGCATTTCATCTACAACGACGACGGCGCCCGCGGCGGCCAAAGGCGCCGCGGCCGCGAGCATACCCGCCGTGCGCAGCACCCGGCGCGAAGTCCACTCAGTCATAGCGCCAATTGTAGACGCTCCCCGGTTCTCACTAATCCGCGGGTGCGCCATCGCGCGGTGCAACCGCGTAGACTTGAGCCATGTCGTCATTTTCTAAGGAAGAGGTAGCGCGCTTAGCGGAGCTATCCCGCATCGCCCTGACGGATGCCGAGGCCGAAAAAATGGCCGGTGAGCTTTCCGTCATCGAGGATGCAGTGAAGGCGGTATCCGAAGTTGTTAGCCCGGATATTCCCTTTACTTACAATCCGCTCCCGCTGGCCAATATCAAACGCCCCGATATTCCGGGGGAAACCCTTGATCGTGAGGAAGTCCTCGCCGCGGCCCCGGCCGCCGAAGAAGGTAAATTCCTCGTCCCGCGCATTATGGGGGAGGAATAAATGAATAGCTTGTTGCTCAAGTCTGCCGCGGAGCTTTCCGCGCTGCTGCGCGCGGGGGAGATCACCTCCGTGGAACTCACCACCGCCTGCCTGGATCGCATCGAGGCACTCAACCCCAAGGTGAACGCTTTCCTCTACGTAGATCGGGAGGGCGCTCTGGAAGTGGCCCGCGGGGTGGATGCCGCCCGCGCGGAAGGCCAAGAACTCCACCCGCTGGCCGGTATCCCTATCGCGGTGAAGGACAATATTTGCACCCGCGGGATCCCCACCACCGCGGCGTCGAAAATCTTGGAAGGGTGGCGCCCGCCGTACGATGCGAGCGTCGTCGTAAAAATTAAAGAAGCCCGGCTCCCTATCGTGGGCAAAACCAATATGGACGAATTCGCGATGGGGTCCTCCACGGAGCATTCCGCTTTCGGGCCCTCGCGCAACCCCTGGGATCTGGACCGGATTCCGGGCGGTTCGGGCGGCGGTAGCGCCGCGGCCGTCGGTGCGTTTATGGTGCCGCTCGCCCTCGGTTCCGATACCGGCGGGTCGATCCGCCAGCCCGCCGCGGTCACCGGAACAGTGGGAACGAAACCCACCTACGGGGCGGTGTCCCGCTTCGGTTTGATCGCCATGGCGTCCTCGCTGGACCAGATCGGGCCGGTGACCCGCACCGTGGAAGATGCCGCGCTGCTCCAGGAGCTGCTCAGCGGGCACGATCCCCACGATTCCACCTCGCTTCCCGATACTCCTTCCGGCCTGGTGGCGGCCTGCCACGGCGAAGCCGGCAGCTGGGACGGTGCCGGAAGCGATCCGGAGCGCCCGCTCGCGGGCCTCAAGGTAGGGCTCGTGGAAGAAATGCACGGGGAGGGCTACGCGCCCGGCGTGCTCGAGGCTTTCGAAAACGCGGTGGCGCGCATGCGCGAACTCGGCGCGGAAACGGTGGAGCTTTCCTGCCCCAGTTTCCACTATTCGCTGGCCGCCTACTACCTCATTATGCCCGCCGAAGTTTCCTCCAACCTGGCTCGTTTCGACGGGATGCGCTACGGCCTGCGGGTGGAACCCGAAGAAGGGCCGGTCACCGCGGAAACCGTGATGCGCGCTACCCGCGCGGCCGGTTTCGGTGAGGAAGTCAAGCGCCGCATTATCCTGGGCACCCACGTGCTCTCCGCCGGGAACTTCGATGCCTTCTACGGCGCGGCGCTGCGGGTACGCACCCTGGTCCAGCGTGATCTGGAGCAGGCCTTCTCCCGGTGCCACGTGATCGTATCGCCCACCTCGCCCACGGTGGCCTTCCCCTTCGGCTCGAAAACGAACGACCCGCTGGCCATGTACCTCAACGACATCGCCACCATTCCCGCCAACCTGGCCGGAATTCCGGGTATTTCGCTGCCGGCCGGACTCTCGGAAGGGCTGCCGGTGGGCTTGCAAATTCTCAGCCCGGCCCGGGCGGACGCCCTCATGTACCGGGTGGCCGCGGCCATCGACGCCGCGCTCGGCCACAACGTCCCCGCTGCCTGCCCCGCGCGGGATTGGGAGGAATAAAGCATGGATGAACTCATGAATTACGAGGACGCCGTCGCGCGTTTCGACCCGGTGATCGGTTTGGAAGTGCACGTGGAGCTGTCCACACACACCAAGATTTTCGACGCCGCACCCGTGGCTTTCGGTGCTGAACCCAATACCGATGTGCAGCCGGTCTCCCTCGGGCTTCCCGGTTCGCTCCCGGTGGTCAATGAGGCAGCGGTGGAATACGCGGTCAAGCTGGGCCTGGCCCTCAATTCCCGCATTAACGAGCTCTCGCGTTTCGAACGCAAGAACTATTTCTACCCGGATTTGCCCAAGGCCTACCAGATCACCCAGAACGCCCAGCCGATTATCCTGGGCGGCTACCTGGATATCGAGCTGGCTGACGGCACCCCCTACCGTTTCCCCATTGAACACGCGCATCTGGAAGAAGACGCCGGGAAGAACACCCACGTGGGTGGGGCCGATGGGCGCCTCCAGGGGGCGCGCTATTCACTGGTGGATTACAACCGTTCCGGGGTGCCGCTCATTGAGATCGTTTCCGATCCGGCTACCGGAGTGGGGAAGAACGCCCCGGAGATCGCCGGTGCGTACGTGCGCGGGATCCGCGAACTGGTGCGGGCGCTCGGCATTTCCGAGGGTCGCATGGAACGCGGCAATATCCGCGCGGACGTCAATGTGTCCCTGCGGGAAAGCCCGGATGCTCCTTTCGGTACCCGTACCGAAACGAAGAATGTCAATTCTTTCCGCGGAATCGAAAACACCATTCGCTACGAGATCTCCCGCCAGGCGGCCATCCTGGCTGCCGGCGGCACGATTCTCCAGGAAACACGCCATTACAAGGAAGAAATCCAGGGCACCATTGCCGGGCGCGTGAAGTCCGACGCGGATGACTACCGCTACTTCCCCGAACCGGATCTGGTTCCGGTGATCTGCACTCCCGCGTACGTGGAGGAGGTGCGCGCGGGGCTGCCCGAACTACCGGCCGCGAAGCGCGCCCGTATCACCGAGGAATGGCAGCTTTCCCCGGAGGAATTGCGCGATCTTATCAACGCCGGCGCGGTGGATCTGGTGGACGCCACCGTCCGGGCCGGGGCAACGCCCGCCGGCGCCCGCAAATGGTGGATGGGCGATATCGCCCGTTACGCCAAGGATAACGACGTCGAACTCGAGGACGCCCCCATTACCCCGGAGGCGGTTGCCGAGCTGGACGGCCTGATCCAGAGCGGGCGCCTCAATGACAAGTTGGGCCGCCAGGCGCTGGCGGGAGTCCTCGCCGGGGAAGGCAGCCCGGAGGAGGTTGTTGCCGCGCGCAATCTGGAGATCGTTTCCGATAGCGGGGCCCTGGAGAAGGCTGTGGATGAAGCCCTGGCTGCCAACCCTGACGTCGTCGAAAAAATTCGCGGCGGAAAGGTGCAGGCCGCCGGTGCCATTATCGGTGCCGTCATGAAGGCGACCCACGGTAAGGCCGACGCCGGTGCCGTGCGCGCTCTCATTATGGAGCGCGCCGCGGCCGAGTAAAGCGGCGGTGAACCGGGCCGATAAAGGCGCGGCGGTGAATTGGCCCGGTAAAAGCGCGGCAACGAACCCGGACGAAACCGGACATATCTCGTGAAGGAGGCGCAGGTGGCGCGAACACAAGCAGGGACAGAGCAACAATCTGACGTGGCATCACCTTCGGGTGCGGCCCAGCAGTTCGCGCCGCCTCCCTCCCAACGCGAGATTTTTGCGGCCCACGAAGGCGGCAAATTAGAAACCCACGCGACGTCCACCATCGAGAACCGCGAGGACCTGGCCCGGGTGTATACGCCCGGGGTGGCGAAAGTCTGCGAAGCGATTCACGCCCAGCCGGAACTGGCCCGCCGCTACACGGTGAAATCCAATACCGTGGCCGTGGTGACAGACGGCACCGCGGTGCTCGGCCTGGGCGACATCGGTCCGCTGGCCTCCCTCCCCGTTATGGAGGGGAAGGCCGCGCTCTTCAAGCGTTTCGCCGGCGTGGATGCCTGGCCGGTGCCCCTGGCTACCACCGATACCGAGGAAATCATCGCGGCGGTGCGCGCCATCGCACCCGCGTATGCCGGCATCAATCTGGAAGACATCTCCGCCCCGCGCTGCTTCGAAATCGAAAAACGCCTGCGCGCGGAACTCGATATCCCGGTCTTCCACGACGACCAGCACGGCACCGCCGTTGTGGTGCTGGCAGCCCTCATCACCGCGCTGCGTGTGGTCGGGAAAAAACCGGCAGACGCACGCGTGGTGGTATGCGGAATCGGCGCCGCCGGCACCGCGATTATTCGCCTACTGCTGGAATACGGGGTACGGGACATCATTGCCGTGGACCGCGCCGGTACGCTCGGTCCCTTCCGCAGTGAAATTAACCCCGGTCACGCCTGGGTTGCGAGCCGTACCAATCCCCGGCAGATCGACGGCGATGTGCGTGCGGCCCTGCACGGTGCGGATGTGTTCATCGGCGTTTCCGGCCCAAATATTCTCGACGGCGCAGCTCTGGACACCATGGCCAAAGATGCCATCGTTTTCGCCCTGGCCAATCCCACCCCGGAAATCGCTCCCGAAATCGCGCGCGAGCACGCCGCGGTGGTGGCAACCGGGCGTTCAGACTACCCGAATCAGATCAATAACGTGCTGGCTTTCCCCGGGATCTTCCGCGGTTTGCTCGACGCTCATGCCACCGAAGTCAGCGACACGATGCTGCTGACTGCGGCGAAGGCTCTTGCCGACTTGGTCGGGGAGGATGCCGATCCGGATTACATCATCGTTTCCGCCTTCGACGAGCGGGCTGCCGCCGCGGTGGCGCAGGCGGTTCGCGAGAGTGTGGCGGTGGCCTAGGAGACTCAGCCCGGTTCTCTCGGGTGTGTGGTGGGTGTCTCTTTGGTTTGATTTGCGTCTAGCGGGGTGGGCTTGTAAGCTTGTTATCCGTCGCCGAGAGCC
>NZ_JBOZCC010000011.1:0-65233 GCF_051265055.1 Actinotignum saccati | reverse complement strand
GGCGAGTGGTTTAGCGGGGTGCGACATGGATTAATAATACCATCACCAGTAAACTATTTCAAGGACAGTGCACTAGCGCCTCTTTGCGACATTCATTTACAACCGCATCAACATCCTTTGGTGTGAGTGGAAAATGGGGATCCATTAGATTGTGGTTGACGTTACGCATAATAAAATTCATTGCTGCCGCACTAACCACTTCACCGTGGAACGTCGATGTGTAGAGCGAGAAGTTGCGGTTGATATATCCCGCCTGGATAAGCTTGTACAAGAGTCCCTCTCCTAGGCACTTAACTGCCACACTATCGAGCGACTGCTTTTCCCCCTTATACATAACAAGAAGATCCCAACGCCCCATGAGTTCGCCAAGATCAGCTCTACGCAAAAACTCAATTTCCTTGCTATTTTTGTTTATAACTTCATCTAGCGAAGCCTGATCCGTCACGTGCCAACTGTTAATATCAACAAAATCACCCAATTGATCCGCAAGATAACTCCGAGAGAATGAAAGATTCTCAAATGGACGTCCCTCGGCATACCATTCCAATACAGGGTCCCCGGGAAGAGTGACGAAAGTCTTCCAGAACTGCATACTTCGGAGGTCGTCAACGACTTCGCCATCTAACTCAAATACGCCAGTTTTATTTAGATCCTGATAGCCGACAGGAATAGCCGCCCGGTTCATATACTCTAATAAGCGTTGCCCCATCTGATCACAAAAAGCACTCATTTCGTCGAGCGGCTTGCGCTGTTGAAGTTCTTGTCGCGTCCGCTCAATCCGCTCGATACTCTCCGTTACTAAGTCACGGCTAATCTTGTAAAGTTCATCGAGCTTACTCGTGCCGAACCGGATATTCTCAAAGTCTGTCAGATGAGTGCTCTTGTAAAGCATCATGGCAAAAAGCTCTGTGTCACTTAGATCAAGGTCTTCCCCTTGGCCTGAGAAGATCCGGTCACGAAAAACGATAAACTCGTTACGAACGTTCTTGAGCAATCTCATATCAGGGACATATCGGGATGCCAGATCGAGCAATCTCTGATCGATATTATGTTCAATCTGCCCCATCAGCTGGGTTGCTAGATCCCGGGCATTGTGATGAGTGATGAATGGCACCACTGGAATCACGAGATCAAAGAATTTAGTTCGATTGGCACGCACCGCCTCCGCAAGAGCTGAATCCTCAGTTGCAGGTGCACTCGTTTCAAAATCGCGGCCTTCTTCTTCCAACCAAATTCGATCAAAGATACTGTCCCTGATGGCGTAAATGAAGCGTACTGGCTCCTTGATCTGAGGTGAGGTGTTTAACAAATTATTGAGAGTGCGTAGTGTCTCAAAGATGTGCGAATCGTTGAATCTATCAATATCTTCAAAGATCACAACATCACGATCCGATGCCTCAAAGAAGTAGACGATCTCATCAAGGTACTGATCGAAATAAGAAACAGACGTATCGTCAAGAGTGACCGTCGCGGCCCCTGCTGTGAATTGCTTGATGCGAAGCTTCCCATAACAAAGTCGACGAGTACTTAGCACCACTCCAGTAGCTACAGTCCAGACTCCCAAATGCACCCAAGCTTTTAAACCAACCAGTGCAGGAATGGCCGAAACTATTTTGGACGTCCACCCGGTCAGTAGAAAGATAATGGCAACAACGAAACCTAATAGTGCGGCAATGCCAGCTTCTCTCCACCAGTGGAAAGCCTCTATACGGCGAAATCGTGAAGCTGGAGTCTTCCGAGGATCCTCCCGATAGAGGAGCTGTTTAACGATCTCCTTTTGGATCCGGTTGGTTGGGGTAAGCGCCTGAGGGGGTACCTCCACATCATCCTTCGAGACTTTCACGGGAGCGAGCGTTGATAGCGAGAGCTCGACGACACGACCGTCAAGACGCCGCCCGAGTTCACGCAAAATGCTGCTCTTTCCAACACCATAGTTCCCCGATAGCGCGATATTGCGGATAGCTCTGTTTTCCAGAGCATTCTCAAGTGCCTCAACGTAGACGCCATGCTCAGCTTCAAGATATTCCGGCGTAAGCGGAATCAAGTTCCAGGGCTGCTTAGCGGGCTCCCGCTTAGCTGAATCACTCGCAGCAGAAGCTTGCTGGGCTGATTTCTGATCGGCTTCGCTCATCCCTATGAGGCCCCCTTAGCAAAACGCACTTCGTAGGTCAACGCACAACCCAGCACCGGGCACCATAAAAGCCAAACCTAACGAACAAGCATGATCGTCCCAGCGTTTAGGCAAGCGTTGTCTTATGGATCATGATAACTAATCGAAATTATCACCTAAACGCGAAACTTCCGTGATGCGCAGGCTGGCACATCCGGAACTGGCACCTCCCACCCGATAAGAGGGAACATGAATTCTCTCAACCTAGACCGAGAAGCTAATCTTCCAGTTCAAGTGAACGCACAACCTCGTCAAAAGGTATAAGGCGTTCTTTACCGGACTCAATATCCGCCCAAGCGCTCTCCGCTTCGACAACATCAACGACATCTTCGATAGCTTCCTGCGCCGCAACGGTCACATAATCGCCCGCAAGCTCGGCAGCGCGCTCACGGGTTTCATCAACGCTACTCACACCCATAGGCCAACCCTACTGCCTGGTCCACTCTTGGGGAAGTTTTAGCTAAGAGCACTGCTGCCGCTACTCCCCACGCACCACCTGGCGCACGCGCGCGTACTGATCGAGCACCTCTCGTGCCGGAGCAACGCAATGCTTCTCCACCACCGCGCTCAGCTCCTTATTCACCGCGCGCTGGTAGGCCCGCGCCCGGGCAGCTGCGCTGCGGCGTCGTGCCCACCATCCCAGGGCGAAACCGCACAGCACCGCAACCACGGCGCCAAGAGCCGCCGCCCACCACGGCGCCACCGCCGCGACGCCCGCACCAACGCACGCCGCGGCAAGCAGCACCCCGGCGAGCACGCCGCCCAGCAGCGCCCCGCGCCCACCGCCCCGCACCGGAACGGCGCGCAAAGCCCCACCAATGGCGCGGCGCAGAGACGCGGCGTCGCTCACCCGCTCGTCCACCCGGCGCGCCCACAAACGGGGCAGGCCGCTGCTCGCGTGCGCGAGCCAGGCTTCCCGGTGCGCGTCTACCACCGTGGCGGCGGGCTGCTCGGGCGGCGCCACGGCGCGGGCATGCCAGCCCACCCCGGCAATCGCCTCGGCCACCGCCGGCACCCCGGAGGCCACCGACAGCCCGCGCGCGATCTCCTCGGCCTTCTCCGCCTCCAGCGCCACCGGCGCGGCCTCAAGGCCCTCCCCCAGGCGCGCCCCGATCTCGTCAAGATACGCAGCGGTGGTTTCGAGTGCGGCATTCGTGAGCCCGGCCGCCTTCTCCAGGGCGTCGCGCAGCGGCTCCAGCCCGCGCCGTCGCAGCGCTGAGACCGGGAAAATCGGGACGCTATCGGCAATGCCGTCCGCGCGCAGCAGCTTGCGGATATCCGCGGTGATGGCCTCCGTGCCGCCCTCCGGGAGGGTATCGATCTGGTTGAGGACCACGATCATGCGGTCGGCGCGTTCGCGCATCGCCGCGATATAGGAATCGTGGATGAGGTGATCAGCGTATTTTTGCGGGTCGAGCACCCACACCAGCACGTCCACGAGCGGCAAAATCCGATTGACGAGCGCCGAATTACCCAGGCTCACCGAGTCGTGATCGGGCAGGTCAAGGAGCACCAGGGAATCAAGATCGCGCTGGGAGGTATTGAGCAACGAATTATGGGAAATGGTGCGCTCCGTTTTCACGCCGAGGGCCTCCAGCACGGGGCGGGCCGCCGCGGACCACACGCAAGCCGTGATATCCATGGTGGTAGGCCGCACGTCCCCCGCGTCCGCGAAATTGAGCTCGGTGAGCGCATTGAACAGCGTGGACTTCCCCGAACCGGTGCCGCCCGCGAGCGCCGCCACCGTCAGGCCGAGCCCCGCCTCCAGACGCCCGGAAATCTCCTCCAGTTCCCGTTCGGCCCGCTGCAGCACATACGGATCGAACAGATCTTTTCCTTGAGCGACGACGCCGCGCAGCTGCTCCAAGCGCGCGGTCACGGTGGCTGTGTCCATGAGCTTCTTCCCTTCCTCCACTAGAACCTGTCTTTAAATTCGACGGCGCGCAGCCGGAGCGTGCGCCCCGAGCCGAGCTCGACATCCCCGAGCTGGCTGAGGAATACCTCCGTGACTTCGGTGAGGGCACCGTCGAGGAGCCGGGCGAGTTCTTCGCGGGCCTCGCGCACCGCCCCGCCCCGGTAGAGTCCTTCGGCCAGCGGGCGCGCCCCGTTCACTCCCCCCGCTGCGGCCCCGAGCACCGCGGCCATCCCGGCGGTGCCGAACCAGCGGTTGGGCGGGGCGGCGGTGGCGGCGCCCTTGAGGTAGCTCATCCAGGCGGAGAAGGCGCGGAAACGGATGGCATCCAGGTCGAGGGCGGTGCGGGCCTGTGCCGCAAGTTCGCGGGTGTCAATAACCCCGCCGGCCCAGGCGGTGAGAATTGTCTCGGCGACCTCGCTGAGCTGCTGGGTGAGGGTGACGTCCGCGGCGGTGCGCACCGCTTCGAAGACGGTGGTCATGGCGGCGTCGCGGGCCCCGGTGCGCCCGCGCGCGCCCAGGCCGGGGCTGGTGGCCGGGTTGATACCGGCCAGCGGCCCGCCGCTCGATGCTGCGGAAAGCCAGGCGGTGGTGGGGGCCCCGGCACCGAAGCGGCCGCTGAGGGCGGCTTTGCGCAGGGCCTCGCGCGGGGCGGTGGCGGATTGCTCCACCACGGAGCGCAGGTGTTCCACGGCTTCGGCCTGCATTTCCACCGCGGCGGCGATGTGTTCCAGGCGTTCGCCCATATGCGGGAACATGGCGGCATCCGCGCGGGTGATGAGCGCCTGGCCGAAGCCGGTTTCGGACATGGATTCGAGCCACTGGCGCAGCTCGGCCACGCTGGCAGGAGGAAGGAGCCCTGCGGTGGGTCCGTTATCGGCCACGATGAGGAGCGGGGAGTCGCCCAGCCCGGAGCTTTCCATACGGCGCGCCAGGTCCGCGCGCACCGTGGGCGTGGCGCTGGCCGGGACTCGGTTGAGTACCACCGCGGTGGTCACCCCGCGCCCGTGCGCATCGGTGAGCACCGACCAGGCGGTGGCATCCCCGTAGCGGGACGCCGTGGTCACAAAAATCCACAGGTCGGCGCTATTGAGGAGGGTGCGGGCCAAGGCGCGGTTATCGGCATCCACGGAATCAAGATCGGGGGCGTCTACCAGCACCAGCCCGGGGATTGCCCCGGCGCTTTCGCGCACCTCGGCCAGGGTGGTGAGCACGTGGCCTTCCAGGAGCGGGGCGTCTTCCGGGTGCACGGCGATCACCGGGGTGCGGGTGGTGGGGCGCAGCACCGAGGCGGCGGAGAGTTCTTCCCCGAAAAGCGAATTGAAGAGGGTGGATTTCCCGGCCCCCGAGGAGCCGCCGAGCACCACCACCGCCGGGGTGGCTTCCCGTTCCATCCGCGGGAGCACCCGGTTTTTTAGCTGGGTGATGAGCTGGGTGCGCTCGGCTTCGATATCGCGCGAGCCGGGTAGGGCAAGGGGAAAGCGCGCTTTATCGAGCGCGTCGATAGTGCGAGCGATGAGACGAGGAACATCACGATATTGAGCCACCCCTCTATTGTTCACTATTTTGACGCGGGCGCGTAGTTTTAACCGCGCCGCCGATTCGGGTACATTAAGAGCGCCGCTTCTGCGCAACGTGATCGTTCTTTCCGCATCGTGATAGTTCATTGCGAATTGTGAAAGTTCGTTACATATTGTGCGGGCGCACGCCAGGCCCCTGTAGCTCAGTGGATAGAGCACCGGACTTCTAATCCGTTGGTCGAAGGTTCGAATCCTTTCGGGGGCGCTCGTGGATTGAACAGCTCCGTGGCGGAGTGACGGCCTGCCAGCTGGCGGCGTCGTCGTACCATCCCTTCCCCACGCGGACCGCACGCGCCCGCCCGCGCGCGTGTGCTTAGAATGGAGGGGTGAGTTACCACGATCTGAACGATCCGATTGTCTGGATCGATTGCGAAATGACAGGCTTGGATCCCCGCGTTGATGAGCTGGTGGAGATTTCCGTTGTTGTGACGGACGGTGACCTCCAGCCGGTGGACGCGGGCATCGATATTATTATTAAGCCCTCCGATGCGGCGGTCGCGCAGATGAATGATTTTGTGCGCGATATGCATACCTCGTCCGGTCTCATTAAGGAATGGGAGACCGGGGTGAGCGTGGCCGAGGCGCAGCGCCAGGTGCTTGCTTATCTCAAGGAGCGGGTGCCGGAGGGCAAGGCGCCGCTGGGCGGTAATTCGGTGGGGACCGATAAGACGTTCCTCATCGAATACATGCCTGAGCTGGTCGATTACCTCCACTATCGCATTATTGACGTCTCCTCCATTAAGGAGCTGACGAAGCGCTGGTACCCGAAGGCGTATTTTGTGTCGCCGGAGAAGTTCGGGCACCACCGGGCGCTCGGTGACATTTACGATTCCATCGATGAGCTGCGCTATTACCGCGCGGTGCTCTTCCCGGAAAGCGTGGAGACCGAGGCCGCCCAGCAGGCTGCCCGCAGCGTGGAAGGCGAAACGAAGCGGCTGGCGGCGGGCGATGCCGCGGCCGGCGAAACCGCGGCCGGAGATAGCAGCGCTACCAGCACCGCGCCGCAGAACGAAACCGACGCCGACGCTACCGGTACCGCAACCGCCAGCACCGCCGCAGCCACCGAATAATTACGCGTCCACACCTTCCCCGATGAAGCCGCCAATGGCGCGCAGCTCGGGCAGGTGCGGATTCCGGCACGAATGCGCCGGGCACAGATCGAACCACGGGCCCATCTCAGTGAGGTGGGCCCGCTGCGCGCGCGGGCGCCCCTCCAGGCGCTCCTCCACCAGGTCCGCCAGCCCAGCCACGAAAGCCGGATGCTCTTCCGGGGTGGCTACCCGCGCGAAAGCCAGGCCGCATTGCTGCGCCGTGGCCCGCGCCTCATTATCGAGATCCCACAGCACTTCCATATGATCGGACACAAAACCGATAGGAACGACGACGACGGCCCGCCGCCCGCGCCCCGGCAGCGTTTCAATAACATCATTAATATCCGGTTCCAACCACGGAATATGCGGCGGGCCGGAACGCGACTGGAAGACCATCTGCCAGCTCAGGTGCGCCCCCACCTGCTCCTCCACCGCGGCGCGGATAGCATCGCGTACCGCTTCGTGCTGGCGCAGGTAGAGCCCGCCGCCCAGCTCGGGCGGGCCGGAGAGCTCATTGGCGCGGTTGGGAATGGAATGGGTGGTGAAGAGGACTTCGATCTCCTCAGCGGCAAAACCGCGTTCCCGCATCTGGGTGTAGGCAGCCGCCAGGCCATCAATAAAGGGCACCACGAAACCGGGATGATCGAAGAATTCCCGCAGTTTATCCACCCGCATATCCTCGGGGATCTGCGCGTATTCGAGCGCGTCCGCGAAATCCTCCCGGTACTGGCGGCAGGAGGAATATCCCGAATACGCCGAGGTCGGCACCGCCAGCAGGGTGCGGTGGCCATCCTCGTACGCTTCGCGCACCACTTCCCAAATATAGGGCTCCCAATTGCGGTTGCCCCAGTAGACGGGAATATTGTGGCCGCGCCGGGCGAGCTCACTTTCCAGGCGGGCACGCAGCGCCGCGTTTTGCCCGTTGATCGGCGAGCTGCCCCCGTTGAGGCGGTAGTGCACCGCCACTTCTTCGAGGCGGTCATCCGGGATGCCGCGCCCCGCCGTGACATTGCGCAGGAAGGGCAGCACGTCCTCCTGGCCGTTGGGCCCGCCGAAAGAGGCGAGCACGATGGCATCGTAAGCGGTCGGTTCGCTCACCCAGTGCTCCCCGCGCGCGGCGGCGTGCTGCACCGCGGGGCTTCCCGCGAGAATATGCTCGCCCGGGGCGCGGGTGATGCGCGTGGCACGCGGAGCTTTCCGTTCGGCCACCAGGGCGGCGCTGGTCTGTTGGCTTTGGTAGTCCATGAATCTCCTGTGTAAGCGCTGCTTATCCGTGAACACTGCTTATTGCGCGAGCGCTGTTTACTCGGTGACGGTGCGTCACCGATCCTTCTCCGTAAATGCCGTTTACGGCGTAAACACCGTTTAGGCTTCGTAGCGCAGAATCTTGGCGAGCTCGCTGGTTTCGCACCGCCGCCCGAAGAAGAAGGGCGTTTCGTGCTTCATCCAGCGCCGCGCCTGGGTGTAGCGCATGGCGCGCATGAGATCCACAATCTGGGTGGGATCTTCGGCTTCAAAGGCGAGCATCCACTCGTAATTCGACATCCCGAAGCACGCCACCGTATTGGCAAGAATCCCCTCAAATTTCGAGGCCGCCATACCGTGTTCGCGCAAGTGGACGGCGCGTTCTTTGCCGTCCATGAGGTACCAATCGGCGTGCCGCACGAAGGGGTAGGTGCACAGCCAGGTCAGCGGCTTATCGCCCACCAGGAAAGCCGGCGCGTGCATGCGGTTGAATTCCGCGGCCACGTGCACGCCGGGAACCTGCCAGGTCACGTCGAGGTTTTCAAACAGCGGCGTGGTGCGCAGATCACGCATGAAATCCTGGAGCGGGGCGAGGTCCTTCCCGTGCACCCACACCATAAGATCGGCATGCTCATGCAAATTGGACAGATCGTAGAAGCCACGCAAGGTAACGTCCGGATGCGCGGCAATAACGTCATCAATGCGCGCCGTGGCATTCGAAAGATCCGCGGGGGCCGGGCTGCCGGCCGGGCGATGAACAACTGTGTAAATCGTGTATTCGGTATCAGGATGGTGGTCGCCGCCGGAGACGCTCCAGTTCGGTTCCACATCTGCGGGTCGTTGAGTCATGTTCCCCATCGTACTGTCTCCTAAGTCTTTCGTCACTTGACACGCGCAGAAAAACTGTATCAGATTTCGGAGACTGCCGATTTTCGCCCGGCGCGGCGCGGGTGGCTCCCCTCCAGTATCGCCGAGTTTCGATGCGAAAGACGATTATTTTGCGGGGCGCCGCACACGTGGGTGTCGCCATCTTGGTACGACGACGCCGCCCCGTTCCCACTCCCCAACCCGCAAGCACTGTTCACGTGGCGCGCGGCTGCGCCCTGAGTTTGAGCGCCGGCATCGCACGGGCTTAGCGTATTAGTTCTCCGCCCGCGCCTCGTACTGGCGCACCCCGGAACTCACCCCGGCGAAGCGGAAGGGCGCGGTGGTCTGGGGCGGCGTCAAAAAATCAGCGGAATCCGTGCGCAGGGCGCCGTGCAAAACGCGGTAGGTGGGGAAATCGATGGGTTCGCGCGCGGCCAGCATCGCGGCTACGCCTTCCGCATCCGCCTCGGTTTCCCGCAGTCGTTCGCGGTAGCCGGCCACCGGGATGCCGGTGAAGAATTCCGCCACCGCTCCCGAGCCGTAGGAGAAGAGCCCGATGGGGGTATCGGTCAGATCACCCGGGTCGGTGCCGAGCAGGGAAAGGATGCCGATATAGAGGGCTGCCGTATAGGAATTACCTATCTGGCGCCCGTAGGTGAGGCCGCTTTCGATCACCTCATCGCCGCGCGGGTCGCCCGTGTGGGCCATGAGGCGGGCGTGGGCTTTGCGGGCCATTTTCCCGAAGGGCTGGTGGTGAACGAAACGAGCCAGTTGAGCTGCGGGGATGCCGCCCTGGGCGAGGTAATCATCATAGGCTCCAGTGAGGGCATCCATATAGGCGTCCATGGAGAGGTGGCCGTCCACCAGCGGGGTGCTGGAATCATTCGGGCGCCAGAAGTCATTAATATCCGCGGTGTAAACGCCGCTCACCGCGGGGATGGTGAGGAGGCGTGGCTCCGCGCTCACCAGGAAAGCCACGGCGCCGGCGCCCTGGGTGGGTTCGCCAGCTCCGCCCGCCGCGTACCGGGCAATATCAGCGGCGATCACCAGCACTTTTTCTTTGGGGTGGCGCGCCACAATACCGAGAGCGCTCTGGAGCGCCGCGGTCCCCCCGTAGCAGGCTTCTTTCATTTCCACGGTGCGCATGTGGTGCGGCAGCCCGAGGAGTGCGTGCAGGAAAACCCCGGCGGATTTCGACTGATCCACCCCGGATTCGGTGGCGAAGATGACGGTGCGGATTCCCTCCGTGCCGGTGGCGGCCAGCAGGCGGGCCCCGGCCTGGGCTCCCAGGGTGACGGCGTCCTCATCGAGGGCCGGGATGCTCATATGCTCTTGGCCGAGCCCCACGTGATATTTACCCACGGGCACGTCCAGGGCTTCCGCCATATCCCCGAGCGGCAGGCAGTAATGCGAGGTGGCGCAGGCCAGTGCGTCAATGCCGATATTCACTTAGTCCTCCTCACCACGTGAGTGCTGTTGACCGGTAGAGCCGCCGGGCTGCCCTACCGGAACACCGTTCACGGAAACACTGTTCACAGAAGCACTGTTGGCCGGCGCGGGTGCCCCGCCGCGTTCAAATTTACGGTGTGCGTGCATGAGCTCACCCGGATTGGTTTGCGCAGCCAGCAGGGATAGCTCCCCGCACAGCACGGTGGCGGCAATCATGGCTGCCAGGCGCCGGGAATTCTCCCCGGCCGGCCGGCTGCGATCCGCCAGATCCATGCGCTCCATCACCGCTTCAATTCCGGGCAGGTCCTTGCCATTGCCCACCGTCCCCACGATGAGATGCGGAAGGGTGCAAGACACATAAAGCCCGCCTTCGCGTTCTTCCACGTGGGTGAAACCCTGGGAGCCTTCCACGATATTGGCGGCGTCCTGCCCGGTGGCCAGGTAGACCGCCAGCAGCATATTGGCATAGTGGGCATTCGCTGACCGCACCGCCCCGGCCAGCGTGGAGCCCACCCAGTTCTTGCGGTAATTCAATTCGGCAATCCGGTGCGCATCACTGCGCAGCCGCTTGGCGATCACCTCATCCGGAATGAAAATATCGGCGATGGTGCGCCGCCCGCGCCCCAAAATACCATTGACGGCGGAGGGTTTCTTATCAATGCAGTAATTGCCGGAAATGGAGCCGTAGTCCAACTCCGGGCACACCGCCAATATCGCACCCATGAGAGCTTCGGCGGCCTGGGTGGTCATATTGTGGCCCGAAGCATCCCCGGTGGAAAATTCGAAGCGCACAAAAAGTAAATTCCCCACCACTTCGGGGTGGATATCCAGCAGGCGCGCGAAGCGCGACTGCCCGGCTACCACTCGCTCCCACTCGGAGCGCCGCGCCGCGATTTCGGTGACGGCGCAGAGAGCCGCCACGGCGTCGTCGGCAATAAAAAGCACGGAACGGGACATGCGCTCATCGGCCACGCACACGCGGATGCCGCCCTCCACCATGCGCGAGACGTCCGCGCCGCGGTTGCACGAAGGCCACAGCGGCGTTTCATAGGTGGCGAGCGGGACTTCCACGGCGCCGCTGAGGACGGGGCCGGAAATGTGAATGGGGCCCACCCATTTGGTGGGGATGGGCGTGTGCGAGTCTGGGGTGATTCTCGAGTCAGTCACGCCGCTCAGTCTACCGGCTCAAAGGCGGGGGCCGGCGCGCGGCTCTCCCCCTCCGCCGTCAGCGCACCGTCCTCCGGGCGTTCGAAAACGAAAGTGTTGAGGAAGGCGCGGGCGCGCTCCGAGGCGGGGCGGGTGAAGAAACGCTCGGGACTATCGATTTCCACGATTTTCCCGGCATCCATGAAAACCACGCGGTCCGCGATCGCCCGCGCGAAATTCATTTCGTGGGTGACGAGCAGCATCGTCATCCCGCCGCCGGCCAGCTCGAGGACCACGTCGAGCACCTCGCGCACCATCTCCGGATCCAGCGAGGCGGTGATTTCGTCCAGGAGCAGCACCTCCGGCTCCATCATGAGCGCGCGCACAATCGCCACCCGCTGCTTCTGCCCGCCGGAAAGCTGACTGGGGCGCGCATCGGCGCGGTTCGCCAGCCCGACGCGTTCCAGCAGCGCCAGGGCGCGTTCGCGCGTGGGGCCGGCGGGCGCTTTGCGCACCACTCGCGGGGCCAGGAGCAGATTCTCGAGGACGGACAGGTGCGGGAACAGTTCGTAATTCTGGAAAACCATCCCGATGCGGGCACGCGCCGCGGTCCAGTCCGTGCCCGGTTCCGCGAGGTTCTGCTCGCCGTACGAAATGCTTCCGGATTGGATATCCTCCAGTCCGTTGATGGTGCGCAGTAGCGTAGATTTGCCGCATCCGGATGGGCCGACGACGACAACAACTTCGGAAGGCGCCACCTCAAGCGAGACACCTTGGAGGGCATGCACGCCATTCGGGTAGGTTTTATCGACGTCCACTAAACGCAGCGTTTGTGCATGCCCGGCCGCGCCACGCACAGCGAGCGGGCTGGGGGCGGATGCACCGCCTAAAGCGCTCGGGCTGGGGGCGGATGCGCCGCCTAAAGCGCTCGGGCTGGGGGCAGATGCGGCGCCTAGGGCGTGCGAGCCGAAGGCGAGTTCCGGGTCGAGGGGCTGGGAATATGCCGGGCTTGTCATAGTGCTAGTTTCCTTTCCAAGTGGCGTGAATAGGCTGAGATCGCGTAGCAGACCACGAAGTAAATGAGGAAGACCGCGCCGTAGATCCACAGTGCGGCATCCGGGTAGTCGAAGCGTTCCCGGTCGATAATCGACTGGGCAACTTTGAGGATTTCGATGACGCCGATGAGGGAGACGAGCGCCGTCGTTTTAATCATGCGGGTTGTGAGATTGACGGTGAGGGGAATGAGCTGGCGGATCGCTTGCGGAAGAATCACGTGGCGCTGGAGCTGGCGGGTGGAGAGCCCCAGCGCGCGGGCCGATTCGTATTGGTGGGCGGGGACGGCGGCAATGGCGCCGCGCACCAGGTCCCCCATCTCCGCCGTCCCCCACAGGGTGAAAACGATAATCGCGGCGAGCTCGCCGGACATATCGAGGTGGAAGGTGCGGGTGGAATCGAAGTAGACGATGAAGAGGAGCACCACCTGCGGGATGATGCGCAGCACCTCCACGTAGGCGCGGGTGAGGAAACGGACCAGGCGCGAGCGCGCGTCCATGACCAGGCCCAGGAGTGTGCCACATACAAGGGAAAGCGCCATCGCGATGAGGGCGATGCGCACCGAGACCCACAACCCTTGGAAGAGGAGGGAAAGATTCTCCGGGTCGAGGAGCGGGCGCCAGCCTTCCCCGCCGCTCGTCGGAACGGTGGGCGCGGGTGCGGAGGTGAAGCGAGCGGGCAGGGAGGCGAGTGCTCCGTGCGTCGTCGTAAAATACGCGGATACGGAAGCGAGGGTGGCGTTAGCGAACGGCAGCATAGCGGCGCATCCTCCCTTCCAGCCAGCGCGCCCCGAGGGCGATGGGGAGCAGAATAATCGTGTAGCACACCGTGAGGAGGAGCAGTGCTTCCTGCGTGGTGGATTGCAGGCCCATATGTTCGCGGGCCAGGTACATGAGGTCCGGAACGGCAACCACGTACACCACCGAGGTCTCCTTAATGAGGAAAATAATATTCGCGGTGAGTGCTGGCATCGCCACGGCGACGGCCTGCGGGAGCAGGACCCGGGTGAGGACCTGGCGGCGGGTCAGCCCGAGGGCGAGGGCCGATTCGCGCTGGATGCGCGGCACCGATTCCAAGCCGGACCGGAAAGCTTCCGCCATATAGGAGCCACCCAGGAACGTCAGCCCGATAATCGCGCAGCTTTCCCCGGTGAGGGTGAGGCCGATTTTCGGGAGGCCGAAATAGAGGAAGAAAAGCTGAACAAGGAGCGGGGTATTGCGCGAAAGCTCGACGTAGATGGCCACAAGCTGGCGCGCGATAGGCACCCGGAAATGCGCGAGCGCCGCGCATACCCAGCCGAGGAGGAGGGAGGCGGCCACGCCAATGGCGCCGATGCGGAGCGTGACGAGCATGGCCTGCAGGTACAGGGGCCACGCTTCGCTCAGTACTGATAGATCCATGGAGTCTCCTCGCGTGATGTTCACTCTCCCCCGGCGCGGGCCGCCCGGGCGGCTTTTGTTGGGGCCGGGCGGCCCGCGCGTGTGGGAGGAGGGAACTTTTAGCGAGCCCCTCCCTCGATGACGAGTTCATCGGGAGAGATCGCGGTGCCGTAGACCGGGGCGAGGGTCTGCTCGAAGTCCTTGTGGAAGAAGTTTTCCTTGCCGAGGTCCACGAGGTTGTTATTGATCCAGTCGCGTAGCTCGGTATTCCCCTGTTGCACGGCGGCAGCGATGGTGGATTCTTCCCCGAAGGAAGCGATCCCGGTCACGAAATCCTTGTTTTGTTCGGTGAAGGCGAGGGCTTCGGTATTATCCGTAATCCACACATCCCCACGCCCATCGGTGAGGGCATTGGTGGCCTCGGTGTACTGCTCGTACTTGGTTACCTTCCATTCCGGGTGATTCGCGGTAATCCACGCATCCTGGCTGGTGCCCTTGACGATAATAATATTTTTATTCGCGAGCTCCGCTTCCGAACGCACCGGATCCTTCGCACTGGAGACGGCACCGAAGGACACCTTCATGTAGGGGTTAGCGAAGTCCACCTGCGCGGCGCGTTCCGGAGTCACCGTGAAGTTCGCGAGGATCACATCGACTTTGCCGGAC
Source organism: Actinotignum saccati (assembly GCF_051265055.1). NCBI lineage: Bacteria > Bacillati > Actinomycetota > Actinomycetes > Actinomycetales > Actinomycetaceae > Actinotignum > Actinotignum saccati. The sequence continues at coordinate 50,675 of NZ_JBOZCC010000011.1, read as the reverse complement.
TTGAGGAATTCCACGCGCGAGGAGGCATCCACCGGGACCCACTCGACCTTGACACCCAGGTCTTTACCGAGGCGGTCACCGTAAACGATGTCGTAGCCTTCGTAGGTGTTTTTCCCGACCAGCGAGCCAAAAGGTGCCTTGTCCGCGAAGGTGCCGATGCGAATCGAGCCGGCTTCTTTGATCTGTTCGGGGGTGCGGGCCCCTACGGTGGCGCTCCCCGCGCCGGTCCCGGAACCCGCGGCGGTTCCGGCGGAGTCACCCGAGCCGGATAGATCCGGGCTGGAGCACCCGGTAAGGGCCATGGTGAGCGCCGCCAGGGCGGACAGCCCACCCAGGACGCGACGACGAATACGTGAGGTTTGTGCAATTGCCACGGTTCTTCCTTACTTGGTGTTGGGGTGACCGTGGATAATGCGGGATTTTGGGAACGAGACGCAAGGCCGTGCCACCGCGGACATCGCATTATCCACACTTGTGCTATTCCCCGGGAATTGAGCGCCGGGGTACCGCTTGTCCGCGCTGGCTTATCCGAAAATGCCCGATCTTCAGTACGGGGTAACTAACTTTTCGGGTTCCGCTGACGAACTAGCGACAGCAACACATGCAACACATGGGGCACATGCAGGTACGCACACAGGCACCGCGCATCGCGGTGTGCATCTGAGTGGTCCTGTTCGCCATGGGGATTACGTTAGGCGCTCATCGCGCAGAAATCCAGTTGAGGAAAGAACCACCCCTGTGGGACATCTCATAAGGAGGTGCTGGAGTGGGGTTATTAGGGCAGGTCAGGCGCGACTGCTGTGCGGCGTTGTTCTACACAGACACAACGCCTAGACGCGGCAACCTCATATATCTCAGCGGTCACATGAGCCTCTGCGGGAGGCGATATGTTTTTCACAGCTGTACTTCACATGTCGTACGAGCGCAGTACAGTTCCCGAAAACTATCGCACGAAATGAGCGGCGTAATACCATCCGTTACACCAAGCCAAAGAGAAGGAGATTTGACGTTCCTCAAATTATCTTGTGATATGAACGGATTACTCGCAATGCTTATCCGCAGATCTCTGCCTTTACTACCTTTTACATCTTATACATCTTATACATCTTATACATCTTATACATCTTTTACTTCTTATACATCTTAGGAAGGCGAGTCGTTGGCCCGAGTCGTGCAGATCTAACTTGCGCTTGACACCAATTCAAGATCGGCAAAATAGCCGAGCGCAGTATCCCGCATCTTCTCCACATCCGATTTGCCTATCCCGGAACAAGTTGCATAGCTTACCTTGTCACTGACATCAGCGAGCGAAAGAAGGCTTTCTATGCTCACGCCGAGAGCGACCGAGAGCTGATAAAGAACAGCTCCCTCAACATCACCCATCCCAGATTCAAGCTTCACTACGGCATCAAGCGGAAGCTGTGCCATTGCCGCAAGTGCTTCGCGCGTAAGCCCCTGATGAGTGCGATATTTTTTAACCTGCTGGCCTACCGCGAGGGTGTAATCATTCATCAACTCCATCGTCGAACTCCTTGTTGATCTGGTGTCTCCCGGATCCAGAATATTACAACCGGTCATGCCGCATAGGGGAGCCGGAGTACTTTCATCTCCAATTCACGTGGGCAACCGTTAAGGGCGGATAATCACCTTCCGGAACAAGTATTTAGTTCGCTTCATTGCCTTCAACCGCTCCGCAATAGGAGTATTCGGCCAATACCGGAATCTTACAACCTCTCCGGTTTGTTTATTCACAAGAAAACTTGGCCCGCCCTTCGACGCTACGCCCGTACCAACCATCGGGTCATAATATTCATCATCCTCACCCCACCCGTAAGAATAAATCTTGTATGTAGGGTGAAGCTCATGTACGCATTCAGCCACGATACGCTCTGCTTCCTTTGCCGTAATCACTTCTTTATTCCTCCCCAAACAAGGTATTCCACATACGACTGAAACGTCGCGGGCGAATAATCACCCTACGGAACAAGTATTTAGTTCGCTTCATTGCCTTCAACCGCGCCGCAATAGGACTATTCGGCCAATACTGATATTTCTCCACATCACCGGTCTGCTTGTTCACGAGGAAACCCGGTTCCCCCTTCGATATATGGCCTCTATCCAACACTGGAGCATAATACTCATCGTCTTCACCCCACCCGTAAGAATAAATCTTGTATGTAGGGTGAAGCTCATGTAGTCGTTCAGCGGCGATGCGTTCTGCTTCCTTTGCCGTAATCACCGCTCTCATCCTCCCGAGCAGTTTGAGGGCAAAATATCACCTTGGGAACCAAATGCCTAGTTACTTTCATTGCTTTTAACCGAGCCGCAATAGGCCGATTAGGGCGATAGTGATGCTCCTCAACTTCACCAGTCTGCTTGTTCACGAAAAAACCGGGGCGCCCCTTTATTGTCTCATATTTAGGCAATACGCTAGGACTATAATACTCATCGTCCTCCAACCACCCACGAGAATAAATCGTACATTCCGGGTAATACTTACGCAGACGCCCAGCTGCGATCCGTTCCGCTTCCTCACCCGTAATCACGTCGCCCATCCTCTCCAAACAAGGTATTCCACACATGACCTGTAGGCTCGCATCCATCCAAATGGTTCACTTGGATAGAATCGAGAACCATGTCTTTAGTGTATCTACCTCTATCAGGTTTCTGCCTCAATTGGAGAGGCGATTATCTGAACTCATTCCCCGATGGTCTCTTCCTCAACGGAGAAGATGAGCTAGTTCAATGTTCACAGATAAAGGTGGGAGAATTACCCCCGCTCGATTCACAAACGCACGTCTCAAAACGTTGGTATTTCGGGGTTTTACAAAGGCTCAGGTTTTTCTATCCCTTATTTATCTCTCACTCCGAAGTGATTGCTGATATTCGGAATTTCCCCTGGCGTACCAACAGAAAATCCGGATTATTCCACTTTTAAGCTTCAACAGACTTGGTTCCTTGGAACCCGCCGCAAACCAGCTTTGCCAGAAAACTCATTACGCCCAGGCAGCTCCACGCCGCGCATACGCCTCAAGATCGACGCCGCGCAGCCGGGCCCGTTCGGCCAGCTCCCCGGTAATGAGCACCTGGCAGTGCCGCGCCGCACTGACCGTCCGCACCCCGAGCAGCGCCAGCAGTGCGCGCACCTGATCCCGCCAGGAACGCAAACCTGCCACAGCTGCTTCCTCCCCCTGAACCGCCAGCTCAAGGAATTGGCGAGCCACGCCGGCCGCACGCGCCCCCAAAATAAGCGAACGGACAACATCCAAAGGAGTGCGCACCCCGCCCGAGGCCAGCAGGTCAAGCCCGCTTCCGGCATCCGCCTCAAGCAAGCACAGCGCAGCCGACTGTCCGAAGCCCGCCAAATACGAGTATTCACGCGCTTCCCGCCGAGAGTTTTCAATGCGGGCGAAATCCGTGCCGCCCACTCCCCCGACATCAACCACCTGCACTCCAAGATCCGCGAGCACACGCTGCGTTTCCCGCGAAATCCCGAATCCCACTTCTTTGACAATCACCGGCACGCCGGCCTGCGCCACAATCTCCTCCACCGAGGCGCGCCAACCGGAAAATTCCCGCTCGCCTTCCGGCATAACAATTTCTTGCCCGGCATTGAGATGCAGCTGGAGGGCATCCGCGCCCACAAGCTCCACCACGCGCCGAGCATCCGCACCGCTGCGCCCCACCCCAATATTGCCCATGACGAAACCGCGCGGATTTTCCTCCCGAATCACGGTAAAAGACGAAGCAGCGGCCGGATCATCAAGGACCACCGAGGCCGATCCGCTCGCCATCGGCACGCCCACTTCCCGCGCCGCGATCGCCAGCACCCGGTTAATACGCCCGGTCGCTTCCGTCCCGCCGGTCATCCCGTTGATATAGAAAGGCACCGGCCACGTGAAGGGCCCGACCTGCGTGGACAAGTCCACCGCGGCGACGTCGCACGCGCCGAGCGCGTGATGAATCGGCGCCACGCAATCAAAATCATTACGGCGGATCTCCTGAGCCCGCGCGAGAGCCACGTGCTCGTCCTTGCGCGCCGCCCGGGAAGTATCCTGCCGCGCACTGGCTCCATCGCCCGTAGCGCGCGAACCGCTCGTATCAGCCGCGCCGGCAGCATACACCGCGTTCATCCTTCCACCACCGCCAGGTTCAGCGGTTCGACGCCGCCCGCGCGCCAACCCCGATATACCGCGTCTTTATCCACATCGCTTCCCACCAGGGCAATCCCGCAGTCACCCCCGCCAGCTCCGGATGATTTGGCAGCTCCCCCCAGCTCGGCGGCGACGTCGCATAAATGAGTCAGGCGCTTGGTTTCGATGGTGATACCCGAGCTGGCGCCCAGCTGGCGCAGGAGCCGGCGCGCGGCGGTGATCTCCGCGCCGATGCTGCCGCCAGTGCGCAATTGGGTGGCCAGGCGTTCCACCACGTCCTCGTATTCGTCTAGGAAACCGGGGAAGTAGGCGCCGCGCGAGCGGGCCTGTACCCCGGAAACCAGGTGTTCGGTGGAGGCGGGCAGGCCCGTCCAGCCCACCAAAAGTTCTTCACGGGCGGGGGCGGGCAGCGATTCCACCGCCCACGGATCCCAGGCCGGGGCACTCAGGGTCTCCGTTACGCTGTGGCCACGCACGTATTCGCTCAGGCCCGCGCGGTCCGGGGAACGGTAATAGACCCAGCCGCGGTAGGTGGAAGCAGCAATATCCCCGCCCGAGGCCCGCGGAGCCCGCTCCAGAACGGACAGCAGCGCAACCTTGTAGCGTTCCTCCAGAGTGAGTTTGAGATCGTAAAAACGATTGAGCACATCCACGATGGCCACCGTCACCGCTGCCGAAGAACCCAGGCCGTATTTACGGCCATCCTCTTCCACCAGGCCGGAGGTGATATCAAGGTTGTAGTGGCGGGCTTCCAGGCCACGTTCGCTGCGCAACGCTTCCACGATGCGGATGGCGTTGGCGGCGTAATCGGAGCCGATATCATCAAAAACGGGGAGAGCATTTTCGTGGCGCCAGTAGAGCGGTGCGAAACCGTTACCGTGGGAACGCACCAGGCCAGAGCCTTCTGCCGGGGTAAGAACAACGTCAATAAAACGGTTGACCGCGATAAGGATTGCCGGCCGGCCGGCTTCCACCACGGCGTACTCCCCCGCGATGTAGAGCTTGCCCGGCGCATTGGCGTGGATGCGCGCGGAGGCCTGCTCTGTATCTGCTCCACTCAAGCTATCTGCTTCGCTCACAACACCTCCCGTGTTCTTCCCGCGTTCCTTCGGCAACTGTAACGCACCGCGGGGCTGCTCTCACGCCGGCGGCTTAAGACACCGCGCGGTGGGCATCCGGTTCCGCTACAAGGTAAGCACCGTTCCCCGCGTGAGCAATGTTTACTTCGCCGAGGGCTTCGGCGTGGCGTGCCACTTCGGCGGCGAGCTCGGGGCGGGTCAGCAGCACCACATTCGGGCCGGCATCGGCGGTGGCATACACATCCAGTCCCACGCCGCGCAGGGTGCGGGCCAGCTCAAAAACGCGCCAGGATGCGGACGTCAGGTAATGAATCGGCGGTTCGGAGCTCATAATCAGGGCGTGCATGCGCAGCGCGGATAGCTCGGTGAGCTCGCCGATGCGCCGCATATCCCCCGCCTTGCAGGCTTCCACCATCTGCGCGGCCATCTCGCGAGTGGATTCCACCCAACCGCGGTAGTACGGCGAGGTAGCGCGGGTGGTGACCATCGCTTCCCGGGAAGTAATTTTCTTGTGAGCAGTGTTTAATACCACCGAGACCATGGCCAGCGGTGGGGCCGGGATTTCTTCGGCGAAAGATTCTTCATCTGTTCCGGCATGCCAGAGCGCCACCCCGCTAATAACCGAACGCGACGCCGATCCCGAACCACGCCGAGCTAGGCGAGAGAGGTGAGCGGTGTTTACATCCATCCCGTATTCGGTGGTGGCCGCGAGCGCCAGGGCCGCGAATCCGGAAGCCGAGGAAGCCATTCCGGCGCCGGTTGGCGCTTCGTTATCGCTGATGACCAGCAGTTTTTCGCTGCGCCCGGCCTGTGCGCGGATAACATCGAGCACTCGCTCTACCCGGCTAAGCGCCTTTTCGCTCGCTTCCTGGCCGTTGAGAATGAGTCGGTCACGCTGGGCGGCGGGGGCGAGGCGGGCTGTCGTCGTCGTCGGAAAAATATCGAGGGTGAGGGAAACGGACGGTGCGGCGGGAAGCATGAGCTCGTCATCCGCTTTCCCCCAGTATTTGATGAGGGCGATATTCGGGTGGGCGCGCGCAGTGCTCATTTGCTGGCCTCCACCCAGGTGGACCAGGCGTTTGCCGCACCCGCAGCGCTCAGCGCCGCGGCGATGTCTTTCGCGTGAGCACTGTTCTCTGCCAGGGCGATGACGCACCCACCGATCCCGCCGCCGGTCATCTTCGCGCCGAGCGCCCCGGCGCTGTGAGCAGCGTTTACCATGCTGTCTAGTTCCGGGGAGGAGACGCCCAGTTGCGCGAGGGTTGCGTGGGCGCGCCACATATTCTCCCCCATGTTCGCCCAGTCCCCCGTTGCGAGCTGCATTTCCGCGTCCGCCGCGTATCCGGCCAGGCGAGCGACCAGGGCCTCCACTTTGGCCGGGAACTTTTCGCGCAGCTCACGCACCGAACCGACGGCCTGCCGGGTGGCGCCGGGCACCCCGGAATCACCGATAACCACGTGGAGGGGGCGCGCCACGATGAGGGGCGTGACGTCCGGGCGCTGGAATTTAATAACAGTATCGGCGACGACGCCGTGGGCATCCATCCCGGAAGGGCGACCGTGGGCCACCCGTTCGGCTACCTGGATGAGGAGGAAACGCTCGGCGGGTGAGAGGCGCACTCCCGCGGCGTCGGCGATGGCCGACACGATAGCGGCAGCGACCGCGGCCGAGGAACCTAGCCCGCGCTCGTAAGGAATATCGGAATAAATGGTGACGTGGGCGGAGCTGCCCGGAGCCACGAAATCGAGGCCGGCGTCAATAGCGGCAACCACGGGGCTCAGGCGCTCCGGGGCGGTGGCGGCCGGGCCACGATAAAGTTCGGAACTGATGGTTGATTCGCCGGTGGTGATGGTGGCGTTGGCGATGACGGGAAGTACGTGAACGGGCAGGGAGATGGCCGGGGCGCCGTAGACCACGGCATGTTCGCCGAATAGGATCGCCTTGCCGTGCGCGCGGCCGACCCCGATGCGTACCTTGGGGATACGGGTTTGGGTATCGAACGCGAAGGATTGCGATTGGCTCAACTGTGCGGCTCCTTGTCACGGCCGCGAGCGGCCTACCTGTACTTGCCCTGGCTGCGCGGGGCACGGCTCCGCGCTGGTCATTCCCCTATGGTACCGAGAATTTGGTGGAGTGACGGTGAGGATAGCGCGCGCCACGTTTTCCGCGATTTTTCGCGCACGGCGAGTTTTCACCGCGTTCATGTGGGAAATACCGTGAGTGCATGGGTTTCTGCTAGAGAAGTCGCGGATCTCAAGTGGTGAAAAAGTGGGGGCGGAACGATAATCGCTCCGCCCCCACTTCGCTCGCGATGCTTACTCACTCGCGATACTTATTGCATACGCGCCAAGGGTTCGGAAACTTCTCCGGCGATGGCATCACGCCAGGCTTCCAAAAGCCTCAGGAATGCGGTGGCTCCCGGATCTTGAAGCCCGATTGAGCGGTCCTGCAGCCACGAGGCTCGGCCACGGCGCGATTGCAAATCGCGGGTTGTGATGACGGCTTCGGCAGCAGCCTTGATCGCTGCGTCCGTTGCGTCCGCGTCTTCCGCACAATCACGCACCGCATCGCACGCCGGAACAATGGCATCGAGGATCGTCTTGTCCCCCACCTTGCTCTTTCCGCGCTGAGCGATACTCTCCGCAGCAGCGCGCATGAATGCTTCAGCATCGGTTCGTGAGATCTCTTCTTTATCACCCCAGATCTTCGATCCAGCGAGAAGCCCACCGGCAACGAGCGCAGCCATCGTGGATGGGTTCGCATTCGCGAAAGCCTTCGCGCAGGTTCGCGTCACCTGCGAGGGCTTCTGGTTAGGATCGGCCGATTCCAACGCACCAATGACCGCATTGGCACCGGCCGAAATCGTAATACCCAAATCGCCGTCACCTAATAGCTGATCAAGATCCCTTAATTCATCCGCAGAATTGATAAGCAAACCCAATGCTTCTTTGATAGTCGAGATAAGTTCGGGAGTTTTCATTAGTGTTCCTTTTGTTCGAAGAAGGGCGAGTGTGCAGGCGCGTCGAGGAGCTCGAGAATCTCATCATCGAGCTTGAGGAGCGAAATCGATGCTCCTGCCATCTCCAAACTGGTTGCGTATTCGCCAATGTACTTGCGTTCGATCACAACATCCTTGGCCGTCAGCTGCTGATGCACGCGGCGGTAAAGAACATAGAGTTCTTCCAAGGGAGTTGCTCCCAAGCCATTGACGAGGACAGCCACCCGATCACCCGCCGTGATCTCCAGATCCGCGGCAATAGCCTCGAGAATTTCATCGGCGATCTCGTCAGCGGTGCGGAGCGGTTCGCGCCGAATTCCCGGTTCGCCGTGGATGCCGATTCCCATTTCCATCTCGCCATCGGGAAGGTCGAAACTCGGCTCACCCGTTGTGGGAAGAATCGTAGGAGACAGGCCCACACCCATGGTTGCCGTGCGAGACACCGTCTTCTCCGCGATTGCGGCGACCGTCTCAAGGTCATCGCCGCGTTCGGCCGAAGCTCCGGCGGTCTTGTAGGCGAAGAAGATTCCCGCAACACCGCGGCGATCTTCAGCCTTTTCCTTCGGCTGGGAAGCTACGTCATCCCGACCGAGCACCGTTTTAATCTCGATATCGTCAAGCTCAGCTAAATCGGTAGCGAGATCGAAGTTAAAGACGTCTCCTCCGTAGTTTCCATAAAGGAAGAGCACACCCTTGCCGCCGTCTACGGCCTTCGCTGCTTCGTAGCATTGCTGCGAGGACGGGGAGGAGAAAACGTTGCCGATGGCTACGCCCGAACACAGCCCCTTGCCGACGTACCCTTTGAAAAGCGGAAGATGGCCCGAGCCGCCGCCCGTCACAATTCCTACCTGCCCGGCGACCGGAGCGTCTGCACGCACGAGAATTCGCAGATCGTCGCCCGGGGTCTTCAGGTCTTCCGGCGCAGCTAGAAGGATGCCTTCGACCATTTCATCGACAAACTTATTCGGATCATTAATAATCTTTTTCATGATAATCCTTTGTGTTGGAAGGGGACTTAAACTTTCTTAGGGGTTGATCTATGGAAAACTTTCCTCCAGTCGATTTTGTCTATGACCAATACAGCAACCAGAATGACGCCTTGAGCAATCGCGTACTGGAATGGTGATAAACGCATAGCAGTAAAGCCAGACCGAACAATCTGAAGAGTGAGGGCCGCCAGAAATACTCCGAAGACTGTGGCGTATCCACCCGAAGGGTTCGTTCCCCCGAGCACCGCGATCACAATGACGAGTAGGACGTAGGAAGCGCCGTAATCTGCTGAGGCAGTTGGGTTACGCGCGATAAACACAACGCCCGCTAACGCGCCGATGAATCCGGTCAGCACATAGCTGCGCATCAGCAACGTGCTTGATTTGATTCCGGAATAACGCGCCGCAACCGGATTGGCGCCCTGCAGTTCAAGGCGCAGGCCCAGAGGTGTGCGATTGAGCAAGAATCCTACAACCAAGGCAACTGCAAGGAATACGAAGAACAATGTAGGTATGCCGGCAACCGCACTGACCCCGAAAGCTGTGAGGGCACTCGGTGAGCCGTACAGCGTTTTACCGCCAGTCCACACCACCGCCAGACCGTTGAAGATCTGCATTGTTCCCAGTGTTGCCAGAATCGGAGTAACACCAATTTTTGCGATGAGGAACCCATTGAATGCACCAGCTGCCACACCAACCAGAATTCCCAGCAGGATAATGAGAATCCCCAGATTTTCAGCCATGGCTGGATCACTATTCGCCACCGCTGTGAACGTCGTTGAGATAGTGATAGCAGTGAGGTTCGCGATGGAAACCAGGGAAAGATCGATTCCACCCGTCACCATTGAAATCATCATCGCAATGGAGAGCAAGCCAATTTCAGGAACGGCAAGAGCCATATTCTGGACGTTCACCATGGAAAGGAATGTTTCCGGGTTCGCAATAGCAAACACCACAAAGGTTCCCACCAGTAGCAACGACATCTGGGTGGTAGATCGGTTCATACGGAACGTCGAGTGAAATCTCTTTGTTGACCGGTCGATCTTTTCATTGAGCGACGAAATCTTATTCGTCGGATCTTTTACTTCTGTCATCATTTCACTGTCTCTTCCGGAAGAACACCAACCTGTTTCCGCGCACGTTTAGCGGAGATGGCCTGGATACTGACACCCACGATGAGGAGTACACCGACCGCCGCACGCTGCCACGCGCTTGGAACGCCCACGAGGATGAGGGAGTTATTGATGAGCTGCACTAGCAGCACGCCGAGAACGGTGCCCTTGACTGAGCCGTATCCGCCAAAGATCGACGCGCCGCCCAGCACAACAGCGGCGATAATATCGAGCTCACCTCCGATGAGTTCTTTCGGGCTAGCGGAGCGCCCCATGACCATATAGATAACGCCCCCGATCGCGGCCATCACGCCAACGATCATGTACACCCGCATCTGAACACTTTTGACGTTAATGCCCGCACGACGCGCGGATTCTTCGTCACCACCAATGGCGTAGATAAACCGCCCGAACATGGTTCTGTTCAGGAGCCAGCTAACTGCCAAGGTCAGCACCACCGCCGGAATAATCATGACGTGGAGTAAGGCCACACCATTTGCGGTGGGCAGGGTAACGAGGTTAACCGTGGAGGCGCTTGCCATTCCAGCAGGAAGATCGGCAATATACCGCGAGCCAACGTAGGTCATGAGGACACCTTGGAAAATGCCCTGCGTACCTAGGGTCACGATGAGCGTTGGGAGCCGGAATTTCGAGATGATGTAACCGTTGACGAGACCCAGCAACGTTCCGAGCACCATCGCGAAGAGGAAAGAACCAATCAGACCGAAATCCACCGCAAAGGTTAACTGTGCGGTCACCGTCGCATAGGCGGAGAAGACCGCAATCGCCGCGAAGGATACGTCAATCCCGCCCGAGATAATAACAAGCAGAACGCCGAGCGCGAAAATAAGTGGAACAATCGACGACCTAATAATCGCGAAGAGTGTCGAGATTTGTAGGAAATCCCTACTCACAATTGACATCACGACGACGAGGACGATGAGAACAGCAAGGAGAATTCCCTCGTTATTCTGGCCCCGTAGCTGCGACCAGATCGGAGTTTTACCCGCTCGTGTTATTTGTTTTCTCATGCGACTACTCGCTCTCTGATCGTCTCAACCGTCACCTCATCGCCTACGAGCTCGCTGCTGATGCGCCCCGCCGTCGTAATAAATACGCGGTTACAGCACGCAACGAGTTCTGGCGCGTCGTCGGAAATAATGATGATCGCGATTCCGTTTTCCGCCTGTTCGCGCAGAATCTGAAGGATCTCAGCCTTGGAACCGACATCCACGCCGACCGTCGGGCCGTTGAGAATAAGAACCTTCGGCTCCCGCGCAAGCCATTTCGCTACGACGACGCGTTGTGCATTACCACCCGAAAGTGATCGAACCGGGGCCGCAACATTCGGAGCCTTGATCTTCAAGGACTTGAAGTATTGGCCAATCGTTTCGCGAATGTCTTTTTTCTGGAGAGTTCCCGTCTTCGATGTGTGGCGATCAATCGACGCCGCGATCATGTTGTCGGAAATGGGTTTATCTAGGAAGAGGCCCTCCGTGAGTCGGTCTTCAGGAACATATCCGATCTGGGCTTTGAGGGAATCTTGAATCGAGGTGATTTTGACCGGCTTCCCCTCAACCGAAATTTCCCCGGAGTCATGGGGAAGGATGCCGAAGAGAGCTTCGGCGATCTCGGAACGCCCGGAACCCAGTAGGCCCGTGAAACCGACGACCTCCCCGGCGCGCACGTCAAAGGAAATATCCGCGAGCCGGCCCGGCGACGACAGCCCGCGAACTCGCAGCATCGGTTCGCCTTCTTTGGGAGTCACCACATGCCGGGAAACATCAAGGGTCTTTCCGGTCATGTATTCGGCGATTTTCTCGTTATCGAAATCCTCAACGGCGCTTTCGATGACGTTCTCACCGGATCGCATAATGGAAATCCTGGATGCGATCTGAGTTACCTCATCGAGCTTGTGAGATACGAAGACTAAAGCAACGCCCTGGGAGCGCAGATTCTCCACCACCGCAAAGAGTCTCTTCACCTCGCGTTGCGTCAGAGCTGTTGTTGGTTCATCCATGATGAGCAACCGAGCATCCGAGCACAGCGCTCGACAAATTGCCGTCAGCTGGCGATCAGCAACGGATAAAGACTCCACTTCGGCATCGAGATCGAGGTGAACCTTCAGGCTGTCGATAACTTCTTTGGCTCGAGCTCGAGCAGATGACCGGTTAAAGATCTTCCTCCGCTTCGATACCGAGCGGGTTACCACAATGTTTTCCGCAACTGAAAGATTGGGGAAGAGCGAGAAATCTTGGTAAATAACCTGGATTCCCAACTCCATCGCCTCGAGCGGTGTCAGCTTGCTGTACGAATGCCCTTCGACAACAATCTGTCCGCTATCGGGTGAGAGAACTCCAGAAATGACCTTAATCAGAGTGGATTTACCGCAACCGTTCTCGCCAGCCAAACACAGTACTTCACCGGATTTCACTTTCAACGAGACACCGGCGAGTGCAGTAACACCGTCGAAGGTCTTCACTATGTCTCTTGCCTCTAAGAAATAAGAAGCATCAGACTGAGCTGAAGTGTTCACGTACACTCCTCCTAGTGAGGTCGCAGGCCGAAGTAACTTCCCGAAGAAACTTCGGCCCGCGACCAATTCGATTAACTTCTAGAACTTGAACTGTTTAGCCTTCTCGGCATCGGCCTCAATTGAGGCATCACCAACCCAAACGTTGTCGTACCCTTCGAGCTTCTTGAGGGAGCGATATCCCTCAATTCCCAGATCGGTACCCGTTTCGATGGTTTCGCCATTCGCGAGCCGCTTGGCAATTTCAAGCTGGGCCTTGCCGGCAAGAGCGGGATCCCAGAAGAAAATCTTGTCAATAGAGCCGTTAGCAAGGTACTTCGAGGCAGCGGAAGGAATGGACGTTCCCATCACGCACACCTTGTCCTGAAGACCAGCTTCCTCTACCGCACGCGCGATTCCGGGCACGTCATTGCCCGCAGAGCCCTGGAATGCCTTGATATCCGGGTACTTACCAAGAATTTCCTTAGCCTTTTCGTATGCGGCGGTTTCGTTGTCGGTACTCTCAATAGGAGTCTCGACGCGCTGCATATTCGGGAACTTTTCCTGCTGGTACTTATAGGCAGCCTCAACCCATTCCATATGAGTCTTAGCCGTCAGCCCGCCAACGAACTGAACGTACTTGCCTTCGCCACCGGTGCATTGCCCGATGTTTTCCATAATCTGTTCGCCGTAGCTCACGTTATCGAAGGCTTCGATGTCAATATCAACATTCTGAATTCCGGTGGCTTCGTGGGCGACCACCTTAATTCCTTGCTGCTTAGCCTGCGCCAAAACAGCGGATAGCGCTTCGGGGGAATTCGGAACGACGGTGATCGCGGCGGGTTTCTGCGCGATCAGGTCCTGGATCACCTGGATTTGTTTCTCAGGACTGACGTCGTCGCCACCTTCGGTGCGGGTATCGTAACCGTTTTCCTTACCCCACTCGACGACGCCTTCATCCATGCGATCAAACCAAGCGATTCCCTTCACCTTGACAACGGTGACCATCGTCTTGTTATCCGGGGAGCCAGCACCGGCTTCCCCTCCAGAATTATTCCCCGCTCCGCCAACCGAGCCACAAGCAGATAAGAACAGACTGCCCGTGGCAAGCATTGCGAGACATGTACGGAGCTTCATGTGCACCTCCTAATTTTGGTGGAATCACTTGATTCCAACGGATCACGCCTTTATGACCTCAACATATGCGCGCACCACTGCGCACGCTTGCCATATTACAACAGTTTTTTGCTCGGTACCAGCTTTTTATTGCGCGATTTCGCGCACGTAATAGTTCGTTTTCCTGTAGAATTATCGACGTGATCCGTTTCCGTACCGTTAGGACGGATATGATATCTACGCGTACTGCTTCGTCCGTGTGGCGGTACGTTCCCGTTAAAAAACGTTAAAATATAAGCGAGGTGCATGGAAATGGAGTTTTTAGCACCTCACCATTCATTTTAGGAGGCGCTATGGGTCGACGAGACCAGATCCTGCGAATTCTCCAAGACACGGGTTTTCAATCAGTCGCTTCGCTCGCAAAACGTTTTCACGTTAATGTGTCGACAATTCGCCGTGACCTTGACTGGCTTTCCGAACATGGCGAAATACAACGCACGCACGGGGGCGCGCTACCTGCCATGGATGATTCTGACGACGATATCCCCATTGCTCACTTACGAGAGAAACGCGCTATTGGCCCGGCAATGGCCGAAAGGCTTCTCGAAGGGCAAACGGTATTCATTGACACGGGAAGCACCTGCCTGGAAGTCGCGAAAGCACTGCAACATAGAAATCTGACCGTCGTCACCCACGATCTTCTCGTCGGGATGGAAATCCTCAAAAAGCCATCCCTCAATCTGGTTTTTATCGGCGGTGATCTCCTACCCATGAAAACTCATATGTGGGGTCCCGTTGCCGTGGACCAGCTGGATCGCATCCGAGTCAACGTTGCCGTTTTTGGGGCAAGCTCGGTGATGGAAAGTGGAGTCTACGGAAATTCCAGCTACAACCTCGAGCTCCTGCGAAAAATTCGGTCAATCGCATCAGAAGCATTCTTCGTCGCAGATTCGACTAAGTTTGGGCGCGAAGCGCTTTACAAAGTTCTAGGTTTGGAAAGCTTTACTGCTGGGATCACGGATGCACTCATGGATCCACTCAAAGCGGCTTCCTACCCGATTCCACTTATTCGCGCGCCCTTCCCCGCCCGACATGAGGAAAAAGATTCACCTGAAAACGAGAAATAGGGAGATGAGGCCGTGCCCGCCGCAAATGCGGGCACGGATATTGAACGCCATGGTGACGTACGGATAAAAAACACTCACCATGGCACTTCATATTTGCCACCACACCACAAAACCCGACTTCCTGACGCGGCTCAATGGAGTCAGGCGCTCAGCAATTTGTATCTTCTACTCATCTCATCTGTGCAGAAAACGGCGGGCGAACATTTCCGCCCGCCCGCCGTTACTTTGACTATGTGCTACGCCTGCAGATTTTGTTCGATCCGGTAGTAGACCGAGTTCCAGCGCAGGTGCTCGCTAAACGAGTGGTACTTGGTGTTCTCGTCGATCACCGCTAGTTCGACACCCGCGATCTTCGCGAACGCACGCCATACATCAATACCAACCTGGGTAGTAAGCGCGGTATGGTGAGCCGCCCCCGTCTCCAGCCAGCAACGAGTTGAGGTTTGGAAATCCGGAAGAGGCTGCCATACCGCCCGCGCAACAGGAAGATTAGGCAAGGGCTTATCCGGCTCAACAACCTTCACCTTATTCGCAACCAAACGGAAACGATCTCGCACATCCGACATCGCGATAACCACGCCTTCAGCCGGAGAAGCAGTGAAGACTAACCGCACCGGGTCATCCTTACCGCCAATACCGAGCTCGTGGATCTCCAGCTTCGGCTTGTCGTTCGTAATACTCGGGCATACCTCAAGCATGTGGGCACCGAGAATCTTTTCCTCGCCACGAACCAAGTTATAGGAGTAGTCCTCCATCAGAGAAGCACCACCCGGAAGTCCGTACCCCATGACCTTCGCCAGGCGCACCAGAACAGCGGTCTTCCAGTCACCTTCAGCACCAAAGCCATACCCGTCGGCCATCAAACGCTGCACGGCAAGCCCGGGCAATTGCTTGAGAGCTCCTAGATCTTCGAACGTATCGGTGAACGCGCCGGCTCCTGCTTCTTCCAGGAAGGCCCGCAATGCGATTTCCTGACGAGCCCCATACCGGAGCGATTCAGCGCGTTCCCCACCCGGACGCAACTGTGGATCAACATCATAGGACTCAAGGTATGCCTCGATGAGTTCGTCTACATCGGATTCACTGACCTTATCGATGGCTTCTACTAGCTCGTTGATACCCCAGGTATTAATCGAAGTACCGAAACGGATTTCCGCTTCGGTCTTATCCCCTTCGGTCACTGCGACGTTGCGCATATTATCTCCGAAACGCACCACCCGCAGGTGTTGTGCTTCGTTCCAGCCCACCGCGGCTCGCACCCAGGTGCCGACTTCTTCATGGACTTCCGTATCGGTGTAATGGCCTACCACTGTTGTTCGAGCGACCCCCATGCGGGTGAGGATGTATCCGAATTCGCGGTCCCCGTGGGCGGCCTGGTTGAGATTCATGAAGTCCATGTCCATGCGTTCCCAGGGCATGACCTTGTCAATCTGGGTATGCAAGTGCAGCAGCGGTTTACGGGATGCTTCCAGGCCGCGTACCCACATCTTTGCCGGGGAGAAAGTATGCATCCAGGCGATAACCCCAACAACATCATCGTTCGCGCCGGCTTCAAGGAAGGTACGGAGAATATCCTCCGATGTTGTCAAAACTGGCTTCCACACGATTTTCACCGGGATATCCGGTGAATCATTGAGCGTAGTCGCTATGGTTTGCGACTGGGACGCTACCTGATCCAAGGTCTCCGGACCGTAGAGGAATTGACTCCCCGTCAGGAACCAGATCTCTTTATTTTCGAAGGGATTCTTCATCGTTACTCCTTTGTATCGGATTGGTATTGGTTAAAACTCTTTTCGTGTTTTCTTGCCACGTTTTATTTGCGGAGGTTTATTGTCCGTAGATGTTGCTGTACCGGTCATACAACCGGTCGATATTCTCTTGCGCGATCACGACAGGCTCTCCCAAACTCTTGGCCACATGCACGGTCTTCGCTACTTCCTCAACCATCGCAGCAGCCTTCACCGCCGCCTCCGCTGTCGCCCCGATAGTGAAAGGCCCATGGTTTTGCATCAACACCGCAGGCGAACGCGAACCACGAAGCGTTGCTACGATCCCACGCCCAATCGAATCATCACCAATAACAGCGAAAGGACCAACAGGGATGGGGCCCCCGAACTCGTCAGCCATCATCGTCAACACACAAGGAATCTCTTCCCCACGCGCCGCCCACGCCGTCGCATACGTCGAATGCGTATGAACAATCCCCCCAACCTCGGGCATATGCGCATACACATACGCATGAGCCGCGGTATCCGACGACGGCGCATAATCACCCTCAACAAGGTTTCCTTCTAGATCACAAACAACCATCTTCTCCGGGCTAAGCTCGTGATACCGCACCCCAGACGGCTTGATCACCAACAAATCATCCAAGCTCGGAGTCTGCCCCACAACAACCCTCTGGGACACATTCCCCGCCGTCCACACCACCAGATTCCAGCGAATCAGCTCACCATGCAGATCACTAACAACCTTGCGGGTCACCGCGATTTTCTCTCGCACATCACTCGAGTACTGTTTCACGACACGTCTCCTTCCACGTTGATCGGAGTATCTTCCTCACTTGCGGGCATCCAGGCCGGTAGACAATCAACCGCTCGTTCTACTATCGGCAAACCCGCTTCGTACAGGTCAAGGAACCTGGCAAAGCCTTCTACCTCTGCCCGCGCTGGTGCAATCGTGGAAGCAGTAGAAGAAGCAAATATTTCTTCATCCAGGAAATCAGCAAGGTTTCCACCCCCGCGTGCGGTGAACAAGGCCAGTAACGCCATCCCCCACGCGCCACCCTCAGCCGCGCCCTCACGCACAGTAATCGGTGTACCTGTCGCTGCGGCCAGGAGGCGTTGCATGACTAGTTTCGTTCTGAACACTCCCCCATGAGCACATAAAACATCTAGCCCAGCATTCTCACCACCTAAAACCCGCAACCCTAGTGCTAGGGCAGCGAACGTGGAATACACCTGGGCACGCATGAAATTACCCAAACTCAACACTGCCCCCGGGGAGCGGGTAACTACCGGGCGGCCCTCATCTAGTTTCACGATAGGTTCACCGGCCAGGTTATTGAACGCGAGAATACCTCCCGCGTCTGTTTCTCCTTCGAGTGCTGCGCCCAGGACTGCTTCATATACCGCGTCAAGACTCACATCGCCACTAGGGTTGAGCCGGCTGGCTACCTGGGCGAATAACTCGACCCAGCGGGCTAGTTCATCAGCGCCGTTATTACAATGCACCATCGCCACCGGATCACCCACCGGGGTAGTCACCGGGTCAATCTCCGGGTGTGCAGAAGTAAGTGCCTGCTCGAGGACAGCCATCAAGAAAATCGAGGTACCAACCGAAACATTGCCCGTACGCGGTCGCACCGCATTGGTTGCAACCATGCCCGTACCCGCATCCCCCTCGGGTGGAGCAAACCTGATACCAGGCTGGAGCACCCCAGACGGGTCAAGAAGCCGAGCACCCTCAGCAGTAAGCGTGCCCGCTTCCTCGCCGGCAACCATCACACGCGGCAACAAGCCCTCTACAGCTATACCGGTCGCGTCCTTAAACAAGGCTAAACACCGCGGATCATAACCAGGCCGCCCGGCCTTGCTGGCATCCTCGCTGCGGGTGATGGGGAACATTCCAGAGGCATCCCCCACCCCCAACACTTTCTCACCAGTCAGGTGCCAATGCACATAACCCGACAGCGTCGTCAAAAACGCTACCCGGTCGACATGTTCTTCCTTATCGAGTAGGGCTTGATAGTAGTGAGAAATCGACCACCGCAGCGGGACTGTCACCCCGAAAAGATCCGTCAGCTTCCCGGCCGCTTCTCCTGTCGTGGTATCCCGCCAGGTCCGGAACGGAACAAGAAGCTCATCGTTTTTATCGAAAGCCAGGTATCCGTGCATCATCGCGGAAATACCAATAGCCACAAACCGCTGTGGGCGCACCCCGAATTTCTGCTCGCACTCATCGGCGAGCATCGCGTAAGCACCCGCAACACCCTCCCACACAGAATCGAGCGGGTACGTCCAATGCCCATCCTTGAAATGGTTCTCCCACGCGAAGACACCCTGCGCGATCTGACGCCCACTAGGTAAAACAGCACACGCTTTAATCCGGGTAGAACCAAGCTCAATACCAAGCCCAACCTTGCCACCGCGCAGCAATTCCTGGGTATCACGTTGTTCCATCACGTCACTCTCCTTCGAGTACGCAGTCGAGATTGTCTACGGATTTAGTTCATACAAGTAAATCCAGCACGAGCCTATCCGGGGTGTCATCTATCTGCCACCACCGAGTGTTATCGCTAACATCTTGCTGCCAGTCTAACGTCACATCCTCAAAAATAGCAAGGGCGATAAAACTCTATTGACGATATAAACTGCATGAGTGCGATTACTCGCCATTCCAGCGGTCTTCGAAACGGAACCGTGTCCGCCAGCCTGGCAATGTAACACAAGAATGGCGGTGGTGAATTCACCTATTAAACGCGAAGGAGAACCTCGTGGCTCAGATCAAACGGGCACCCTCAATGGCAGAAGTTGCCCAAATCGCGGGAGTTTCTCACCAAACCGTTTCCCGCGTGGTCAACGATTTCCCCGGAGTCCGCCCCGAAACACGCCAGCGCGTCCAGGATGCTATCGCCACACTCGGATACCGCAGGAACAACTCCGCACGCACTCTGGCAACCAACCAGTCCTTCCTCATCGGGGTTATCGCCGTTGGATCCTTCCTCTTCGGCCCCACTCACACCCTCGCTTCTCTTGAACAAGCAGCACGCCATCACGGCTACACCACTCTGCTCGGCACCATCCGCACCGCCAATGAGCAAGAATTCGGGGAAGTCATCAACCAATTCCTCGAACGCTCCGTTGACGCCATCATCGTCATTGCCGCCCGCGAGTCCATGTCACGCTACGCCGAACAATTCGAAAACAACGTCCCCATCATCATGGTCGGCCCCGAAGTTGAAGGCACTGATTCACTATCAGCCTTGAGCGTTGATCAAAGCGGTGGAGCCCGCGCCGCCATCCGCCACCTAGCCCAACTTGGCCACAGCCATATCCTCCTCCTCAACGGCCCCGAGGACTGGACAGATGCCCAACTCCGTCGCCGTGCCGCACTGTCCCAGGCACGCGAACTTGGTGTGAGGATCCAGGAAACCGACGGGGATTGGAGCGCCAAATCAGGCTTCCAAGCAGGAATCACCCTGGCCACGCAAGAACCAGCAAACCGCCCCACCGCAGTCTTTTCCGCAAACGATGAGATGGCTTTAGGACTCCTGGCCGCCTTACATAAATGTGGGATAAGCGTTCCACGCGATATGTCAGTGGTTGGATTCGATAACGTATCCGGCACGGAGTACTACACCCCAGCCCTCACCACCGTTGGCCAGGACTTCGCCACACTCGGTCAACGCGTCATCGATGCTGTCCTAGACCTGATTTCCGGGAAAGAACCCGACGTTTCTCCGGTTCCCGCACGCCTGATCGTACGAGACTCCACTTCACCGGCAGTAACCCAGACGGACTAATCAATCCAAAAGGGAGTCCAAATCACCACTCCGCCGTGCGGACCAAAAGTAGATACCCTCCGTTACGCAAATAGACCTTAAGCCCTTGACGAAGCGTCCCCCACTCTCTTAGGCTGAAACCAGCGTAGACGTTAGCGCTAACATTCTGCATTCCTCTCGCCATAATGACGTGGGCGGGACGTAGGGAGACTGCGTAGTCTCGGAGGGGCTGTTATGACTACAGATAAAAAGATTTCTGGACGCTTCATTTATTTCTTCGGAGCATTCGGCGGAATTCTCTTTGGATATGACATTGGCGTGATGACCGGCGCTTTGCCATTCCTCCTTACAGATTGGGAACTGGCCGATTCCGCTTCTATCGTGGGGTGGATTACCTCCGGCGTTATGTTTGGGGCCATTTTTGGTGGAGCTTTGGCCGGTCAACTATCGGACCGATTTGGCCGCCGCAATATGATTCTCGCCGCTGCCGTTATCTTCTGCGTTGGCTCAATCCTCTGCGGTATCGCACCTGATGAAGGTGCCGTTTACCTCATCATCATGCGCATTCTCTTGGGCCTCGCGGTCGGCGCGGCCTCCGCGCTTGTCCCTGCGTATATGTCCGAGCTCGCCCCGGCGAAATTGCGCGGTAATCTCTCGGGATTGAACCAGACGATGATCGTTTCTGGAATGCTCCTGTCCTACATCGTGGATTACTTGCTCAAGGGACTGGAACACTCCCTCGCTTGGCGGCTTATGCTCACCGCGGCAGCAGTCCCTGCCGTCATCCTTTTCTTCGGCGTCTTGCGCCTTCCCGAGTCTCCCCGATTCCTCGTCCGGCGCGGAAAAATTGAAGAAGCACGACAAGTACTTAGCTATGTTCGCAACGCCGACGAAATCGACGCCGAAATTGAGCAAATCAGGAATACCGCAACCATCGAAAGCGCTAATGCAGCAGCTTCAAGCTGGGGAACGCTATTCAGCTCTCGCTACCGTTACCTCGTCATGGCCGGCGTTGGTGTCGCAGCGTTCCAGCAGTTCCAGGGCGCAAATGCGATCTTCTACTACATTCCGCTCATTGTCGAAGAAGCCACGGGAGTACCCGCTTCTGATGCACTGATGTGGGCAATCGTGCAAGGCGTAATCTTGGTAGCCGGTTCCCTGGTATTCATCGCCATCGCTGAACGCTTTAACCGCCGCACCCTTCTTACGCTAGGCGGAACGCTCATGGCACTCTCGTTCATCATGCCGGCCGTCATCAACTGGATCGCGCCGGGTGCGCATCCCATGATCATCGTCGCGTTCCTGAGCTTGTACGTTGCGTTCTACTCATTCACCTGGGCACCGTTGACCTGGGTTCTTGTCGGCGAGATCTTCCCCTTGGCAGTGCGCGGTCGGGCCTCCGGACTAGCCTCTTCCTTCAACTGGATCGGATCCTTTGTTGTCGGTCTCATCTTCCCGATTATGACCGCCAAGATGGCACAGGAATACGTGTTCCTCGTCTTCGGAATTATCTGCGTTTTCGGTGTTCTCTTCGTGCGATTCTGCGTCCCTGAGACCCGCGGTAAGTCCCTCGAAGAAATCGAAAATGAATCAACAGTCCAGCACAGTCGCTAGAGTCACCCGTATAAACTCATCTGTCCGTCGGTGAGACTAATCCCACTCTTTCCGATGGCAGAGCTACCATATTCAGTTTCGGCCCTCAGGATTCGCGTCTACGGCGATGTCCTGAGGGCCGATTCTATGTCTATCGCGGGCTTGTCAACCGTCATCAACGGCCGCTTGCAAGCTATCAGTTACCGGTACGTTTTGTATTGTTCCTGCGCTCCTCAGTCCGCCCCAGCCAGGCGAAACACCCGATGCCAAGGAACCACAACGGGAGCGTGTAAAGGATATAGCGGGAACCGTTATCGAAGAAGAACAGTACAAAATCCGCGATGCTCGCGAGCGCGATGGCAATGATTCCCACCCAGGTCAGTACGCCGCCGCGATCCTTCTTTTTGCGCTTCGCCACGAGGGCTCCTCTCTCCGCAGATATGGCTTATACCAACCGCCGGAAACGGCATTGCAGCCTAGGCCGGCCCCCGCCTCCCCTACCAGCGATACAACTCAGGCTCGTTTCGCCTGCTTGCTTCCAAACATTCAAAACGAGCCTGAACTCTGGGGTGGCCAACGGGGCTTGAACCCGCGACCTCCTGGACCACAACCAGGTGCTCTGCCAGCTGAGCTATGGCCACCATTTCGGCGAAAGAACGCCGATAAACAACTATAGCCGGTCACCGCGCGCAAAGACAATTCAGCGGCGGTGATAGCGGCCACGTTGTGAGCCGAATCGGCGCCCCGCCCGGCTGCGCCGTCGTGCTATTTAGTACCGCTACCAGGCCGTACGCACCGCAATCGCGTCCGCGAAACGATTGAGGTGACTCTCATCAAGCGACAGGTAAAGCGAGCCGTCGATCAGGGAAATCTCCATAACGTAAAACTCGTTCGGATCCCCCGGCGCGGCCGGCACGATATCCACGCGGTTGAAAAGCAGCAGGTGGTCGCGCCCGGTATGTTCGCGGATGAGCCCGTGCAGCACATTGCGCACCCGCTCGCCCCAGCGCCATTCCGATTCGCGCGCCGCGGAAACCGAGACCACTTCTTCCTGGATTTGGTCCGCGCTGCGGAAACGTGGGTGGAGCAGCGGAGCCTTTTCCACCCGGTAGGAAGCCAGACCGTTGAGGAAGATGAGCGAGACCTCACCGGTGCGGTCGATATTCTCCAGGTAGCGCTGCACCATCACGCTGCGCCCTTTGGCCAGTTCGTGCTGGGCGTGCAGAATCGCCTGGGAGCGCGAAGCCGGATCGGTGGCGGTATAGCGCCCCGTGCCGCGCCCGCCCGAGGACACCGCGGGCTTGACCACAAAATCGCCGTGCGCCGGGAAACGGGTATGGACCTGGTGTTTCGTGAGGTTTTCCTCCGGTTCCAGCCAGGTGGTGGGAATGGTCGGCAAACCCGCCGCTTCCAATTCCCGCAGGTAATGCTTATCAGAATTCCACGCCATAATTTCAGCGTGGTTGAGAATCCGTGGAACGGAGCGGGCCCAGGAAATGAAAGCCTGCGGATCGCGCCCGTAATCACGAACTGAGCGGACAACGACGACTCCGGCGTTATTCCAGTCGTAATCGGGATCGTTCCACGCTACGACGCGCGGTTCGATATGGCGCTCACGCAGGGCATCGGGCAGGCCGGCCTCGTCCACGTCGAGCTTCGGTAAGTCTTTGCTCGTTGCAAGAGTAACAATGGGATCAGACACACTCTAACTCTACCCCGGCTAGTCTTATGGCGTGGCGATCCTTGACTCTTCTCCTTTATTAACAATTTTCGTTGTGGTGGCCCTCGGCTCCATCCTCGGGGCAATTCCGCTGGGCCGGATACGTATCGGCGCGGCCGGCGCGCTCTTTGTGGGCTTGGCCATGTCTGCGCGCTTCCCCGAACTCGGGGCGGGTATGGACGTGGTGCAGTCCCTCGGGCTCTCCCTTTTCGTGTACACGGTGGGCATCGCCTCGGGCGCGGCCTTTTTCGCGCAGCTGCGGCGCAATCTTTCCTTGCTCCTGGCGTCCGTGGTTGCGGTGTTCCTCGCCGCGGGCACCGCCGTGGTGATGGGCATTCTTTTCGGTATCGAACGACCGTTTTTGGCGGGCCTTTTCACAGGGGCGACGACGGCGGCACCGGCGCTCGCCACCGCTACCCGACTCACGGACGGTTCCACACAGCCCGCTATCGGATATGCCTTCGGGTATCCCCTGGCGGTCATTATCGGCATTATCCTGGTTTCCCTCATCGTGGGGCGGGCCTGGCCGGGGCTGCGCGATACCCCCTCGCTAGCCGGGAGTTCGCTCGATCCGCGCACCATAACCGTGGAACACCCCATGAACCTGCGCGATATTCCCGAGTGGGCCGACGGGCGCGTGCGGGTATCGTATTTGCGGCGCGGCGAGCGCGTGCGGGTGGCCCTCCCCGGTGAGGACCTTGAGGTAGGGGACGACGTCGTTGTTGTTGGTTTGGCGGCGGATGTGGAGGCGGCCGCCGCACACCTCGGGCATTTGCGCAGCGAACACTTAGCCGATGATCGCAGCCACGTGGATTTCAACCGCCTGGTGGTGTCCAATCCGGATGTGGCGGCGCGTTCCATCGGGGAACTCAACCTGCCCGCCAAATACGGCGCGGTGGTGACCCGGGTGCGGCGCGGGGACCTGGAGCTGCTGGCCCGCGATGATTTCATCCTGGAGCCGGGCGACCGGGTCACCGTGGTGGCCCCGCGCGAACGCTGGGATGCCATCGCGGATCTTTTTGGGGATTCCGAGCGCTCCATTTCCGAGATCGACGTGCTGAGCCTATCGGTGGGGATGGTGGCCGGGTTGCTGCTCGGCTTCGTGACCTTCCCGCTGCCGGGCGGTCAGGTGTTCCAACTGGGTACCGCGGCCGGGCCGCTCATCGCGGGAATGTTCTTGGGGGCGGCGCGGCGCACCGGGCCCTTTGTGTGGGCCATGCCGGAGGCCGCGAATCTGACGATGCGCCAGCTGGGGCTCACCCTGTTTTTAGCGGGTCTGGGGCTAACGGCCGGGCCCGGTTTCGCGCAGATCGTGGTCTCCCCGCAGGCGGTGGGCGCGGCGGTGACGGTCTGCGTGATCACGCTGGTATCCTGCGCGGCACTGCTGGTGGCCGGCGCCTGGGTGCTGCGGCTTTCCGCGCCGCGGACCGCCGGGGCTATTGCCGGTTTCCTGGGCCAGCCCGCGGTGCTGGATGCGGCCACCTCCCGAGTGGGCGATGAGCGCATCGATAATGCCTACGCCACTCTCTTCGCTTTCTCGATTGTGGTCAAGATTTTCCTGGTGCCCGCGGTATTGGTGCTGTAGCGGGCCACCACTAAGGTGAGCCGCGGCGGGGAAGCGAGTGGGCGGGCCGGGCGGCGGCGTCGTACCGCGGCTAAAGTAGGGACGAAGATACGAAACCGTTTCCGGAAAATACGGGAAGTGAGGCGTGAGATGCGCGATATGGTGCGCAAGGCGGCGGCGAGTGCGGCGGCGCTGGGCCTGGCGGGCGCGGGGGCGCTGCTGCTGGGCGGCTGCGATGCTGGTGAGACCACCGAGGCCGGGAGTTTTATGCGGCAGGCGGGTGCGTCTATGTACGTGGTGAGCGTGGACGGGCGCGAGCTGATCTCCAAGGTGGTGGATTGCAACGGCGGGGAATCCCAGGTGATGACCGGGCTTTTCGAGCCAGCGAATAACCTCGTGACCTGGAAGGATATCGACGGTAAGGAGATCGGTACCTCGGTGGCGCATTTCGCCGAGGACGGGAAGAGCATCACGCTGGCCAATGAGGCCACCCCGAATGCCGGGGCCACCTACGTGCGCGAGGGCACGCCGGAAGCCGAGCTCATGGCGCGCGGGCAGAAAAGCGAGTGCGCGCCGAAGTAGAGAGCTCGGCTTATCCGGCGTGTGCTACCGGTTTTTAGGATGCTCGTGGCATTCCGGGTGCGACCGGTATTCCACGGACTACCGGCATTTCGGGTGCTATTAGCATCCCGGGGTGTAACCGATATTCCGTTGCTACCGGCATTCGAGGGCGAAACGCTTGAGGTCGCTCAGAACCTCGCGGCTCTCCTCCAGCCACACCTGCCCCACCGGGAAGACGTGGCCCAGGGTGGCCCCGCGCGGGGGCCGGTAGGAATGGCATTCCACCGGGATTCCCTTGCGGGAGAGATAGCCGGCAAAGAGCAGGGTCTCGAATTCGATAAAGTCATCTGAACTCGTGACCAGATAAGCCGGTGGGAGCTCGCAGCGCGAAACGAGCTTTTCGGCGCACAGTAGCTCTTCGCCGAGCACCTGCACGGCGCGGTCGATGAAGCCCCCCATCTCCGTCAGATAGGCGAGAGTGGGAGTGGCGGCGTCGTCGTTCCCACCATCGCGGCGGCCGGAAACGAAAGGCACCAGATCCGAGAGGTCGAAAAGACCGGAGACGAAAGCCATGCCCGCGACGGCGAGCCGCTCCTCCCCCAGAACGGAAGGCGCCGGAGAGTGCGGCGCGGTGCCCGTTGCGTCAGGCGACGTTCCCGGCGCAACCGGCGCAAGAGCAGATGCGTCCAGGGCCGCGAAAATTTCAGGATTACGCAAGGCCGCAACCGCGTACAGCCCCAGGGTCGCGCCGGCGGAATCCCCCGTGATTACAACCGAATCCGGATCAATCGGGTAATCATCGAGGTGCCGCGCAATCCAGGCGCAACCCGCGAGCACATCGCGGAGCTGGTCGAGGAAATCAGCAGCCGGGGCGAGCCGGTAGCTCAGCGAGAAAACCGCGCAACCCCGCTCCGCGAGATGGACTCCGAAATTCTTGTTGAGATCCTTCGTTCCGTAGACGAAACCGCCTCCGTGAATATCGATGTAGACCGGCAGCGCTTTGCCGCCGCGCAGGTACGCATCGTGGGGAAGGTAGAGATCCAGGCGGTGGAAGGGGTTGGTTTCCCCGTCGGGAAGATAGGGAATATCCGCGATGACATCTACCGTGTCCGGGATGTGCCAGCGTTCGCACCGCACGATATCAACATCGAGAACGAATGATTTCCGCACCTCGATGGCGCGTTGCCGGATCGCGGCGTCAACGCCGGCCAGATCCTCATCAATAGGCGTCCACGTGCGGGCCCGGGCAATATTCTCCGGGGTATCAGGATGCATGTGTTGTCCTCACTACTTGGTTCATGAGCACTCGGCTATTCAGCACTCGGCTATTCAGCACTTGGCTCATGACACTTGAGTTAATTGCACTCGATTAATTGGCGCGCGGCTACTCCGCCGGCATATCTTCGAGCTCAACACCGGCAGTTTCCGGAAGCGCCTTCATCACGAAGATCAAGCTCACGGCAGCGAAGACGGCGTAAAGCAAGTAGACGTTACCCGTGCCAATGGCATCTTTCAAGGGCGGGAAAGTGGTCGAGACCAGGAAGTTCGCGATCCAGTTCACCGCGCTTGCCACCGCAACGCCGAGGGCGCGGATGTTGTTCGGGAAAATCTCCCCGAGCACAACCCACATGACCGGGCCCCAGGTGAAGCAGAAGGCCAGGTAGAAGATGTAGACCGAGACCAGGGTAATCGGACCCCACATGCCCGGCAGGGTGATGGATGCGCCGTCGACTTCGGCCTGGTAGAAACCAAGGGCGGCAACTCCCAGGAAGATCGTCATGACGGTGGAGCCGGTGATGAGCAGGAAACGGCGGCCCACCTTGTCAACGATGAACATCGCCAGGATGGTCGCGATGATCGCGCCGATGGTCCGGTAAACCGAAATATTCAGGGCGAGCTGTTCGCTGAAACCAACCGACTTCCAGAGCGAGGAATCGTAGTAGAGGATGATATTGACGCCGGAGAGCTGCTGGAGGGCAGCGACCGCCATGGCGATCCAGACCACCTTGCGCAGCCCGAAAGTCTTGCCGCGCAGGTCGGAGAGCTTCGCAGCTTTTTCGCCGGAGAGGGTTGCGCGGATTTCCCGGACTTTGCCTTCCGGATCCTGTTCGCCGGTGAGGCGCTTCAAAATCGCGGCAGCTTCCTCATCGCGGCCCTTCATAACGAGGAATCGCGGGGATTCGGGGAGTTTGAGGGAGACGATGAGCATAATGAGGGCCGGCACGATCATGCTGAGGAGCATGATGCGCCAGGTGGGCATCCCGAACCAGAAGGTTTCGTCGGCACCGCCCGAAGCCTTCGCGTAGGTGGCATTCACCACCACGGCGGCGAGGATACCGAAAGCAATGGCCATCTGCTGGAAGGAACCGAGGAATCCTCGCATCTGAGCCGGCGCGACCTCAGCGATGTAGGCCGGGCCGATCACCGAGGCGAGGCCAACGCCAAGACCGCCAATGAATCGGAAAATAATGAAGATCCAGACGCTCGGGGCGATCGCGGAGAAAATCGAGCACACCACGAACAGGATTGCCGCGATGAAAATTGTGGGGACACGGCCCAGGCGATCAGCAATATGGCTGGTAAACCATGCGCCGATCACGCACCCGAAGAGGGCGCAGGAAACCGAGATACCACTCATGAAGGCGCTCAGGTCCCAGCCGGTTCGGGAACCGGCGATGGAATCGACCGCACCGTTGATAACGGATGTGTCGTATCCGAAGAGAAAACCGCCGACGGCGGCGGCCAGGCAAACAATAATAATGCGGCGTTTGATGACCGGGTCCAGCGGGGCTTTTGCCGCTGGCGCCGGGGTACCGGACTGTGCCGGGCTACCGGACTTTGCCGGGGTGCCGCGCTGTTCTTTATTACGCGTCATTGCGCATCTTCCTCTCTATCAACCGCCTCCTTCTCCCATTCGAAGGAGGCACTGTCGAAAGCCGGGGTAAGTGCGTAGCGTGAAGCGCCTGCGTGCTACTTCCTGCTTCGCGTGAATCTTGGCTGGTGTTGTGCTTCTCAGCCGTTGTGATTCTTGGCTGTTCCTTACCCCTCGCGCCACTGAGCCTAGGCGAAATTTTCCGGGCGGTAGTGCCGAAATGTGGCACACTCTATGCTCAAACGTGACATGGTTGGCGGCCTCGCACCTTTTCTCACGAAGAATGGGGTCATCACCTCATATCTGGGAGCTATCCCCTTATACCTGGGAACTATCCCCTCATACCTAACCAGATTCCAGGGCGGCTCGCTACTATGAGAGATGAATCCGCGAGGAGTTAAGCATGATGGATAATCGCATACACAGCCCGAGGGAGCCCATCCTCAATCGTGCTTTTTGTGAGGTAGGTTCCATGCCTGCCGAATACCCAGCGCTGGTGCTGGTCCACCGCCACCCGGAAGTGGTTCCGACCCACTGGCATTCGGGAGTTGAGGTCAATTACGTTGTGGAGGGTGGCGGGAGCGTGACTATCGATTCGCGCGTTGAGGCCCTCCACCCGGGAAAACTCTGCATTATCAGCCCCTATACTCCCCATTCGTTTATTACGGAATCGCGCGGCGGGAAAGCGCCACTCATTCTGTCCATTACGTATGACAGCAGCCGCATTGAACGAATTTATAAGAAGGCTGATCTTTATGTGATGTCCGTGGATTCAGCGCGGGCGCGTGATGAGGATCGCCAAGCGCTCATTGACTTATGCCTGCGCATGATCGACACCACCCGCATGCTCGGTCCGGAACGGGTTTTCGGAATTAACGCGATTCTTTTCGACATCCTATTTTTGCTCTACCAGAACTTCGTTGTTCGGTGCCGCCCGCGCGGAGTGCGCCGCGCTACCGACACCACGATTCTCGCGATTGTGAGCGATATCGAGCGCCGCCACAAGGAACCGCTGACCGCCGCAAGCGTGGCCGAAGCGCACGGCTATTCGCGCGAGCATTTCAGCCGACTTTTCCGGCTTAGCACCGGAATGACCTTCAAACAGTACGTGACGCAATTGCGGGTCGAGGACGCGTATTACCTACTCATGGAGGAGCAGGTCCCCACCCTGGAAGATATTGCCCAGCGGGTCGGTTTCCCCAGCACCCGGGCGCTCAATCGCGCTTTTGTGGAGCGGCACGGGATGACGCCGCTGGAATATCGCAGAACGCGGTTAGGGACGAGCAGGTAAAAAACGCACGGGGAAGAAAACGCGGCGAGGAAAAGCGGTTGGCAATGCAGTGGGCAATGCGGTTGGCAAAGGGCAGCCACCGGGAGGAATAATCCCGGGGCTGCCCTTCACCTCGATTTTTACGGTTAGCGGCGCGGAAGCCGCTTCAGCAGGCTAGGCGGCCGGAGTTTCGGCCGGAGCCTCTGCCGGCGTTTCTGCCGGAGCTGCCGAAGCCGGCTTAGCCGAACCAATCTGAACCTTGCGCCCCTGCGAACCCGCGGTGGTCTTCACCGAGACGGTCAGCACGCCATCACTCAGATCCGCATCCACCGTGGTGGTATCCACCGCCTGGTCAAAGCCGAGGCTGCGGGAGACGGACCGCGTGCGCGTACCGCCCTCAATTTCCTCTTCCTGCGAGGCCTTGAGGGTGATGTGATCCGGGTAAACGTTGAGGTCAATATCCTCCGGAGCGAACCCGGGAACATCGAAGAGAACTTCGTAGCCGTCCTCAGTTTGCTTGAGCTGCGAACGGTATTGCAGCGCGAGATTCTCCAGATCGGAACGCCGCCCGTTCACCATCCGAGTGGGAACGGCGAAAAAGCCATCAAAGGGGCTGAGGAACCGGTCCACCGCGTTGGACACTGTGCGATCAATATCGTATGCCATGGTCAATCCTTCTTTCACTTCTATGAACGACGACGCCGCGCGCCTTGCGGCGCCCGGGCCTATCGCCCTGACACCAACCTCAACCTCCACCGCCCTGTATTTGTTCCACTCAGGAGTAATTGTTCACTCTAGGCTCAATAGTAGTTGAGTCAGTAGCGCTCAGGTTTAGAGAAGGTACATACCGCGACCGCCACCTAACGCGCGCGGCGTATATCCCGGATGAAAGCAAGGAAGAAAAGAAGGCCAGCCCCGGCGAGCGCGGCACCCAGGCCGGTATAGAAGAAAGCAATGAAGGAATCAGGCAGGAGTCCGCTGGCACGCAGGCCAATTCCGCCACCCATCATGATGGCCATAACGAGGTAGGAGCGTGCGTCAAAGAAGTGCCACAAGGGCCGCGCCGGGCGCGGATGGGAGCGAATACGCCGGATATGTTTCCCGGCAACTTTGGCGAACATCGCCCCGAAGGCAACGAAGACGAGCATTGGAAGCAGGCAGATCCAGGGCGCACCCATGGTGGAGCCCGCAATACTCTCCACTCCAATGCGCGCGACGTTCACTCCTGCCAGGCACCACACCCCGCCAGCAAACGCAATCAGCCCGCTCTTAGAAATCCGGAAATAGGGACAGTCGCTCATGAATACTCCTCTACCGCAGTCACAGCTGCCGGGCGCGCGATTCGCGCCGTTCACACAGCCAGTGCCGCTCAGTTTGCGCCACCCAGGTCGAGCTACTAGTTCGCGCCGCTCGCACCACCCAGCTCGAGCCACTAGTTCGCACCGCTCGCACCAACCACACCGGTCCGTTCACGCCGCTCGCGCCAGCCGCTTAGTTCGCGATCAAGAATAACGCGACAGGTGTCGCTTAGATAGTTGCGGGACGGATCCGCAATTCCGCCCTACGCGTAGCCCTAAAACGCTCCTATGCCGCAGTGCTGAGAAGTGGTGGCGTAAAACCAATCCGCGACGTACGCTAGTCACATGACCGTTTTCCGCACGATAATGCGGAAAACCCCGTAGCTTGAACACTACGGGGCCTGCTGTACACCGCCTGGGACTCGAACCCAGAACCCACTGATTAAGAGTCAGTTGCTCTGCCAATTGAGCTAGCGGTGCTCGTTATTCTTTTATGTTTGCCGCCCGCGGCAACGAATAGATACTTTACTCAGGCCCACCACCCAGCGCAAGTTAAGAAGCCTATCTAAAGCTGTTTCCTCCCTCACACCACTTCCGCACCGCCAGATAAGCGCGAGATAGCGCGCTTCTCACCACCCTACAAACGGTATGCCACGCGATTGCGGCAACCCTTAACCCGGAGATTAAGGGTCTACAGGCACTCGCCCGGCGCGCTATCGCAGCCACCCATTTCACGCCCATGCCCCCCGCTTGCGCGAGGAAGAGATACCAGCGGTATTCCCCTTGTTGTAATCCTTGGAATTACCCCTCGCTTGCACGGGGAACAGTGCATGAAAGAAAACATCGCCGGCCTTGACCTAGAATTACCCCCGCTAACACGGGGAACAGAATGACATCGTCCGCTTCCTTGGCAGCCTCATCGTCCGCGCCTATCCCGGTAACTAGCATGCCACCCCGATCAAGGACAGGGCGACTGCCGGTTCCTTTACTGCGCAGGGAAAGCCCTGCTCATGGGCGGCGGCGTCGTACATAAGAGTGAGACTGCCGGTACCTGCAGCATATACAGCGCGTGGGTCCCGTTTGCACAGGAAAGATTCGAACGCGGTCACATCGCTATCTATTTCTTCAGAATTTACTGGATGAACACCGCGCATCCGTTTCGGCAGATTTTTATGTCGTAGGAGTGTGGCACCCTTAAGTCATGAGTTCACAGCAGTCAGATCAGCCCGGGGCCGCGGCGTCGCGCCCTCGTCCGCAACTCAATGTTGCCCTGGACCTTCTGGAGGATAAGTATGGGCTCAATCCGCCTGATGACGCGCTTTATGAGGCGTTCACCCAGTGGGCGGAAAGCACCGGGCGGCCGCTTTACCCCCATCAGGAAGAGGCGCTGCTCGCCGCTATTGATGATGCTCATATGATTGTCTCCACGCCCACCGGCTCGGGGAAATCGCTCATTGCGCTCACCGCCATTTTCTGCGGGCTCGCGCGCGGGAAAACCGCGTATTACACCGCGCCTCTCAAGGCTTTGGTATCGGAAAAGTTTTTCGAACTCATCAATGTTTTCGGCGCAGATAACGTGGGAATGGTGACCGGGGATTCCACCATTAATGCCGGCGCTCCCGTGGTGTGTGCCACCGCCGAAATCGTGGCGAACCTGAGTCTGCGTGATGGTGCGGCTGCGGATATCGGCGTGCTGGTCCAGGATGAATTCCACTACTACTCCGATCCGCAACGCGGTTGGGCCTGGCAAGTACCGCTTCTGGAACTCACCCATACCCAGCAAGTCCTTCTTTCCGCCACGTTGGGGGATACCACGTGGCTGGCGGAGGATCTTGAGAAGCGCACCGGGCGCGCCGTCGAACTTATGAGTAACGCGGAACGGCCGGTACCGCTGTCCTTCTCGTATTCCTATCAGCCGCTCGGTGAGCTCCTCCTGGAACTCACCTCCACGCATCGGGCGCCCGTGTATGTGGTGCATTTTTCGCAGCGGGAAGCGGTGGCGCAGGCCCAAGCTCTCCTCACCCACGCGCTCGTTTCCAAGGAACAGAAAGCCCGCATCCAAGAAGCCCTCGGGGATTTCTCCTTCGGGCCGGGTTTCGGGAAAATTCTCTCTAAGCTGCTCCGTTCCGGTATCGGCGTGCACCACGCGGGCCTCCTCCCCCGCTACCGTCGGCTCGTGGAAAAGCTGGCGCAAGCGGGCCTGCTTCCGGTTATTTCCGGTACAGATACCCTCGGGGTCGGTATCAACGTTCCTATTCGCACCGTTGTGATGACGGGGCTGGCTAAATTTGATGGCCAGCGCAATCGGCACCTGAGCGCACGTGAATTCCACCAGATCGCGGGCCGGGCCGGGCGGGCCGGGTTTGATACCAAAGGCGATGTGATCGTGCAGGCACCCGAATTTGAAATTGAAAATGCCCGGCTGGTGGCCCGTGCCGGGGATGATCCGGTCAAACAGCGCCGCATTCAAAAGAAGAAGCCCCCGGAAAATACGGTGCTGTGGTCGGAAAAAACCTTTGAGTACCTCAAGGGTGCCGCTCCGGAAACTCTGACGTCCCAGATGCGGGTCTCCCACTCGCTCATGCTCAATTTGTTCCAGCGTCCGGGGGATAACGTCGCGGCCGTCACCACGTTACTCACGGATAATCACGAACCGCGCACGGCATCCAACCAGCTTATCCGGCAAGCCATCCGCATCTATATGTCTCTGGAGCGCGCCGGGGTGATCCTCCATCACACTCCGCAATGGCTGGCTGAGCACCCGGGCCACTCCCCCATCGAATACGCGCGCGAAGTTCCTTTTGATTTTGCTTTGAACCAGCCGCTGGCACCCTTCGCGCTGGCTGCGCTGGATATTCTTGATCCGGACAGCCCCGAGTACGCCCTTGATGTCATCTCGGTTATCGAAGCGGTCCAAGATAACCCCATGCAGGTTCTATACGCGCAGGAACGCGCGGCGCGCGGGCGTGCCATCGGGCGCATGAAAGCCGCGGGTATCGGCTATGACGAACGCATGGCCGAAGCAGATAAAATCACCTGGCCGCAACCCCTCGCGGAAGAACTAGGCGCAGCGCTCCAGATCTACCGGCAAACCAACCCGTGGGTGGATGATTTCCAGCTCTCCCCCAAGTCCATCGTGCGGGAAATGATCGAAAACGCGATCACCTTCTCCGAATTTATTTCTCGCTATGACCTGGCCCGTTCCGAAGGAACCCTGCTGCGTTATCTCACGGACACCTACAAAGCACTCCGGCAAACCGTTCCGCTGGAAGCCCGCACCCCGGATCTTGAAGACATGACCGGCTGGCTGGGCGGCCTGGTGCGCTCGGTGGATTCCAGTCTGCTGGACGAATGGGAAGCCCTGCGCGATGGCCGAATCACCGCCACGGAGATCGCCAATCTTGACAGCGGCGCAGGGGGCGCCCGCGAGCGAGCTTTCGGGGCGGATGAGGATGGCAAAGTCACGCTCTCGCGTAGCCCGCACGCACTGCGAGTCTCCATCCGCAATGCACTCTTCCGCTTCGTGGAAGCCGTGGCGCACGAAAATCTCGACTGGCTTGATCGAGCCGCCCTGGATGATGGGGCCGGTGTGGCCCGCGGGGACGGCATCCCGCTCTGGCTGGGCGGCCCGGTCTGGGATGGCGATACCTGGATGGATGCTACCGACGCCTACTTCGATTCCTACCAAGAGATCGGCATTGGGCCCGAAGCACGCTCCGCACAACTCGTCACCATGCTGGAACACCCCGACCGAGCAGATTTCATCACCGCCGGCGTCCCTGCGGAACACGTGGATAGCGTTATGGACAACCTGAGCTCCGCCACCGGGCGCCTGCGCGCCTGGTTAGTGCGTCAAGTTTTTGACGACGGCGCAGGTGACAACGCCTGGGGATTCTGGGCAGTTGTGGACCTTGAGGCAAGCGATGCTGCTGGGCATGCCGTCCTCGACGTTATTAGCGTGGGAGAACTATGAGGCCGCTACCGGTTCAAAGCCGCTACCCGGCACTGAAAGCCTGACGCCAGTTCTGGGGCGATTGTTTCAGTTATGAAACCGCTCATGCAGTTCTGAGATCATTTCACCAGTTATGAGATTATTTCACCAGTTCGCGGCACAGAGACCTACCATAAACACCGGCGGATACTCGATACCTGTGGAGTTGATACAAAACATGACATACACGGAGCACGACAAGCTTGCTCACCTCGCTGAACTATCCAGCATCACCCCAACCGCGGAGGAAATCCCCGGGCGCATCAACCTCGTGCGTGACGCCCTACGCGGAGCGGAAGAAGCTGCCGGAATACCGCTCGGCACCGCCCGACTCCAAATCGTGGTGAAACACCAGCCCATCACCGCCATCCGCGCCGCGCTCGCCGCCGGCTCCCGCCTCATGGGTCAAAACTTCATCCAACAACTACAGGACGTAGAAGCCCAGCTCGCGGTGCCCGAAACGGCACCAGACTCAACTGAACGCCTCATTCATGACGCCAGCACCTGGGAAGGAAGCGGCACCGCCCCGGCCAGCGCTGGCAACCCACCCCACTGGACCCACGTCATCGGCCACGTGCAATCCAATAAGGCCGGGCGGGCCCTCGAACTGGCCGATTGCATCGAAACCGTGGACAGCCTCAAATTAGCCCAGCGCCTCAACCGGCTCCAAGGCTGCCTGCTTGAGGAAGGCCACGCCCACGGGCCCTTCTCCATTTACGTGCAAGTCAATTCCTCCGGAGCCACCAGCCAATACGGAATCGACCCCGAGCAAGTAGAAGAACTCGTCGGCCAGATCGCGCAGCTCCCCCACCTGCGGATAGACGGCCTCATGACCATCGGCGCGAATACCAGCGACGTACGGGAAATCTCCCGCTCCTTCGCGCTCGTGCGCGAACTGCGCGACCAGCTCCAGCGCGAGCACCCCACCGTACGCGAACTCTCCATGGGCATGACCAACGATATGGGCATCGCCGTGGCGGAAGGCTCCACCCAGGTGCGGGTCGGCAGCGCCATTTTCGGGCCCCGGCCCGCGGCCTGACTAGCGCTAGTATTCCGGCGCGCCCGCGCCCTAACGACGGCTATGATTCTGGTGCGCCCGCGCCCTAACTACGCGCCGAAACCGGCACAACCATCGGAGTACCCGTCACCGGATCTGGGATCACCACCGCGGTCAGCCCGTAAATCTCCGCGATATTCTCCGGAGTAAACACTTCCTCAGCCGAACCCGAAAAAACAATACGCCCGTCCTTCATGGCGATGACATGGGAGGCGTAACGCGCCGCCTGATTCAGATCATGCAGAACCGCAACCAAAGTCCGCCCCTCCCGATTCAGGCGGGCACACAAATCCAATAGCTCAATCTGGTAGGCAATATCCAAATACGTCGTCGGCTCATCCAAAAAAATAATCGGAGTATCCTGGGCCAGCACCATCGCCACCCACACCCGCTGGCGCTCCCCACCAGACAGCTCCCCCAGCAGCGCATCAGCAAAATCCGCGGTCCCCGTAGCCGCCAAAGCCCGAGCAACAGCCTCCTCATCACGCTCCGAAGGCCGCGAAAACACGCCCTGATGCGGGTAACGCCCCCGCCCTACCAGCTCGGCAACCGTAATCCCCTCAGGAATATGCGGCGACTGCGGTAGCAACGCCAGCTCCCGCGCGAAATCCCGCGAACCCATCGCCGCAATGTCCCGCCCATCCAGCAGCACCCTGCCGCTCGCCGGTGCAAGCAACCGCGCCAAACCCCGCAACAACGTGGACTTCCCGCACCCGTTCGCCCCCACAATCACCGTGAACGACCCATCCGGAATCGCCACATTCAGGTCCCGCGCCACCGCCACATCGCCGTAGCCGAGGCAGAGATCCTCCCCGCGCAGCCGCGCGGCACCGGTAGAAACGCCGACAGCCGCACTATCCGCAGCGCTGGCAGCCTCGCTGCCTGAGGCCCCGGAGGCCGCACCCATATCCACGCCCTCGTTCTCACGCATAGTTATCGCCCCTTCCGTTGCGATAGCACCACAACCAGCACATACATCCCACCGACCACCGTGGTAATCGCCCCCACCGGAACCGGCCGAGCCAGCGCAAATTGGGCGAACAGATCAGCCAGAAACAAAATCGAGGCACCCGCCAGCGCGCTATGCACGAGCGAAATTCCGCCCCGCCCAGCCACCACCCGCCCCACCTGCGGAGCAGCTAAGGCCACAAAAGCAATGGGTCCGGCCGCCGCCGTCACCACACACGTCAAAGCAATACCGACCGCGAGGATCCCCCGGCGAGCCTTCTCGACCGGCAGGCCATGGGCAGCTGCGGCGTCGTCGCCCAATTCCAGTTGCCGCAAGGGCCGCACGCAACACGCCACCAGCGGCACCAGGCACGCAAGAATTCCCAGCGCCGGCCCCACATTCGCCCACGACGCCTGCCCGAGCGACCCGGCGCCCCACACCGCGAGGCTGAGCGCCACCTCGTCCGAAGCCCGCAAGAGCAACCAGGTATTCGCCGCGCTGAGCATTGCCGTCATGCCAATCCCCACGATAATAAGGCGAAATCCGGACACGCCGTTGCGGTAGGCCAGTGCATAAATAATTATTCCGACGACGACGCCACCTGCCAGCGCGCCCATACTCACCGCGAGGGCTCCGCCCACGAGGAATGTCCGGGTGAGAATAACGCCGGTATAGGCGCCAGCGTTGAAACCGATAATATCCGGCGAACCGAGCGGGTTACGGGTGAGAATTTGGAAGAGCGCGCCCGAAAGCCCGAGCGCTGCCCCAAAGGCGACCGCGGCGAGGATGCGTGGCAGGCGCCAGGTAAGAACAACCTGGGCCGCGAAATCCCCCTGACCTGCAGCCACCGCCCTCATCGAATCCGGGGAGAAACAGGCGGCCACCTCCGCCGGAGTGAGAGGTAAATCGCCGAGGAGCAGAGCCCCGAGGCAACCGACCACCAGGACGAGGCTCACCACGGCCGCAACCAGGCGGGAACGGCGTCGTCGTGCCGCGGTGGAGCGAGAACGCTGGAGCCGCGCGGTTACTGGCACTACGGGGCTTAGCTCTGGCGCGGCGGGAACGGACTGCGGCGCGGCACCCGTATGCGGTGCGGCGGGTTGCGGCGCTGCGGGCTGCGGCGCTGCGGGCTGCGGCGGCGTACTCATAGCGTGAAAGCCTTTCGCCGGCGGACGAGGTAGATGAGGACCGGGGCGCCCAGGAAAGCGCTCACCACGGAGACCGGCAGTTCGCCACTGGGAAGGATGATACGCGCGAGAATATCCGAGGCGAGGAGCAGGGCCGGCGCCCAGATTGCGGACAGTCCCACGACCCACCGTTGATCCGCGCCGGCAAAAGAGCGGATGGCATGCGGTGCCATGAGGCCGATGAAGGCGATGGGGCCGGCGATGGCAACCGCTCCTCCGGTGAGGAGCGTCATCGCCGCTATGCCTGCCAGGCGAATGGTGGTGACGTTCGCGCCGAGGGCCCGGGCGGTATCGTCGCCGAGGGCGATGATATTGAGAGCCGGGGTGAGCGCGGCGGCCACGATGAGCCCGAGAGCGAGGAGCGGGAGGACCGGCAGGATCACCTCCCAGGGGCGGTTTTCCAGCGTGCCGGCCGTCCAGACGAGGATTTCGTTGAAAGTGCGCGGGTCGGCCAAGCGCAGGACACCCACGACGCCGTTGAGCACAGCAGAAAGCGCCACCCCGGCCAGGATGAGGCGCACCGGATCCGCGCGACCGGTACGCTGCAATCCGATCAGGAGCACCACCGCGGTGGCCGCGAGCGCACCCGCCACCGCCCACCACATGTAGACGCTCGGCCGGCTGATGCCCGCGAGCGCGATGGCGAGGGTGACCGCAAAACCGGCACCGGCCGAAACCCCGAGGATTCCCGGTTCGGCCAGCGGGTTGCGCGAAATTGCCTGGATAAGAGCGCCGGCAACCCCGAGTGCGGTACCGATAGCGATGGCGGCGACGGTGCGCGGCGGGCGCAAAGTAAGCACTGCTTGCGCGTCCATGGAATCGCGGTCCGCGCCGGAGAGGATAGTAAACAGTGTTCCCGGGGAGATGGGGCGGGCGCCGATGCAGATGGAGAGGATGGCTAGCACGAGAACAGCGATCACTCCGACGAGGAGAGCCGCGGCGCGCCGGCGCGCGATGGTGCGTCCAGGGGCGGCGTGGGCGGCTCGGGAACTGCGGGGAGGCGTGCCACCTCCGGAGTGGCCGGCCGCGGCAGGGGCCCGGCCCGGGTTCCGGTGATCCGCGGATGTCGCGGGAGCGGGACAGGCGCGGCGTCGTACCGAAAAACGCAGGTGGGCGGTGCTGTTCATAACGAGAACAGGCTACCCCAATTAAACAACGCCAGCGTATCCTAATAGGGCATCTGTGGTTTCAGTGACAACCACACGACCACCGCAGCCGCAGGTGCGTCCGGCCGCGAGTGCGGCATCCACGAAAGGAAGTTATGAAGAAGTCCCTGACCGCGTGGGCAGGCACCGTCCTGGTGGCTTGCCTGGCTTTTGCCGGATGCGGTTCTCAGAAGAGTAATGATTCTGCCGATTCTTCGGCGTCCCCTGCCTCGTCCTCCTCCGCGGCGGCAAGTTCCGCGGCGGATGGGACCACCACAAACGAGGCCGTGTTCCCCGCAACGATTGATACAAAATTCGGACCCGTCACCGTCAAGGAAGCCCCGCAGCGCGTGGTCGCTCTGGGCTGGGGCGATGCCGAAGTGGCGCTTTCGCTGGGCGTGCAGCCGGTGGGCGCGGCCGACTGGCTGGCTTTCGGCGGCAACGGCGTGGGCCCGTGGGTGAGCGAATCGTACGAGAAAGCCCCGGAAATTCTGGGCACCATGGAGCTTTCGTATGAGAAGATCGCGGCGCTCAAGCCGGATCTCATTCTCGATGTGAAGACCTCGGGCGATAAGGAACGCCACGATAAGCTTTCCCAAATCGCCACGACGGTCTCGCTGCCGGAGGGCGCGGATAATTGGCTGACGTCCACGAAGGACCAGGTCACCATGATCGGCGCGGCGCTGGGCAAGCCGAAGGCCGCCGCGGCACAGCTGGACGCGGTGGAGAAGAAGTTTGCCGAGGTCACGGCCGCGCACCCGGATTGGCAGGGTAAGTCGGTGACTGTGGCGACCAAGACTTCCGAGGGCTGGGGCGCCTACCTGAAGGGCGATACCCGCCTGGAGTTCATGACGAAACTGGGCTTCGTGCAGAATCCGAAGGTGCAGGAGCTGGCCACCGCCGATAGTGGTTTCGCCGTGCAGCTGTCCGCCGAGCAGCTCGATGCTATCGATGCGGATCTGATTGCGGCGTTCCCGATTTTCATTGATACCGCGCAGATTACCGACGACGCCACCTGGCAGAAGGTCCCGGCGGTTGCTGCCGGCCACGCCTTCGTGGTGGACGGCGACCTCTCCAATGCGTTCTCCCTGGGCACCCCGGCCGCGCAGCTGTGGGCTCTGGATAAGCTGACGCCGCTTATTGAGAAGGCTGTGAAGTAAATACTCTTGCGGCGAAGCGCCTGAGGCTGCCCGCTCATGGACGATAATCCTAAAGCTTCCACCATGGGCGTGCGCATAGATACGCACGGAGCGCCCCGGAAAAACCACTCATATGAGTGATCTTTCCGGGGCGTTTTCTGTGGCGCGAAGTAACGCCGTGACGCGCGGGCGGGTTCGCAGCCGCGACATGCCGGCATTCGCCGCCACTTCGCGTCGCGACGCAACGGAACCTAGCGTTCCAGCAGCTCAGCTACCCGATTGAGCCACTCCTTCCGTTCTGTCACCACGTCCACCATGCTCGCGGTGCCGGGCAATGCTCCCGGCCCGCTATCGGGCATATGTGGGGCCCGCGAATAGGTCCACACCTGTTTTTTCGGTTTCTCGAAAGACGGGTCACACACCGGGATCCGGCTGAGCATGTCGTCCGCGCCGCGTCCCAGATAGAACGGGAACGACGGCGCAAAGGCTTTCTTCCCCAAGTAGGTAACGAAAGCAGGACTGCGCAGCGCGGCGTCCACCTCCTCCTGATGCCCCGGGCAGGTGACTCGCACGAGGAACTCGGCTCCGGCCAAGTAGGTGCGGCGGATGACCGCGTTCGAGTTTTGCTGGTCCGGGGTGAACGCCAGGTTTTTGTCCGAATCACTTTGTTTCCGGATCCACAACTGGCGTGTTCGGAACTCAAGCTCGTCATTGCGGAGGCCGCTTTTAGTAGCACGGGGATTAATGGTCTGAAATTCATTGATGAGACGACCGGGGCGATCAACCCTTACTGCAAAATCAGCTCCTTCCAGCCACTCTGGCCATTCTTCGCGCGGAGCGCCTAGAGCGCCCGCGAGGAGACCAAGGAGACCGGACCGGGTAGGCCTAAGTTCCGAATTGACCACGTTCCCCGTCACTCGCGGCCCCGCCCAGGATTGCACGGGACCCGCTAGACGCAGGAATGTTGGATTACTCATTCTGGCCACCCAAGATCCACGCCACGACCGTGTCAACCAGGCCGTCCTTCGAGGTGGGCTCCACTCCAAACAGCTCTTCCAGCTGGGGGAACGTTCCCGTAAGGGCCAGTGCGCTCCCGAAGTTATCAGGATCGAAACGGCGAGCAGCATGGAATTGGTCCCCGAGAGCCCGC
Source organism: Actinotignum saccati (assembly GCF_051265055.1). NCBI lineage: Bacteria > Bacillati > Actinomycetota > Actinomycetes > Actinomycetales > Actinomycetaceae > Actinotignum > Actinotignum saccati. The sequence continues at coordinate 8,588 of NZ_JBOZCC010000011.1, read as the reverse complement.
ACGGACGGCTCCAGGTATCCGCCTTGGGAGCTGGTCTTCACCGGCGTTTCAAAGCTGTAGGCGCAGCGGTAGCGCTGCTCTTCAGCAAGGACGACGACGGGCTGCGTGTAGGGCGCCGTGGAATGCTCCTTACCGCGCGGTTGGCCGTAAATAAGAGCGGTAATCATCTCGCGTAGGTTTTCCTCCGCCTCCGGCTTGCCAAAAGCGGTCCAGCTAACTTGAAGCTGTTCGCGATCAATGGTTACCGTGCGGTAGAAAATACCGCTGGTAAATTGGCTGATCCCTAGGTAGGTTGCCCCACTGCGGGATTCGTCCCCGGCGAACTTATTCTGCTCCCGAATATCGTCAACGGTCGAGAAATAGTCAGTGCCAATGGTGGCAGCGTGGGTGGTCACGGCAGGAGATACGCTCAGCGCCGCTTCTGTACCCTTCTCAGGTTTCGCCGCAAACATACGCCCAAAAGCGGCGATGGCCAGGGAACCGGTGCAACCGTTAAGCACGAACTCCGTATCAGGATCGACTTCGCCAGCCACAACCTGCGCCGCAACCTGAATCTCTTCCCCACTCAACCAGATCGAACGATCCGCTTCAGCAGCTCCCGCACCATCATCGGCATCAGCTTTCGCCTGCTTCTTCGTGAATTGACCGACGAGAGCACGAGCCTTTGTCAAGGTTTTCTTCGGGTCTAGATCGGGGGAAAGCTCGAGGGCGGCGTCGCGAATAACTTCCTCAAGCTTGCCAGAGCGCACTGAAACGTCAAGGCTGGCCTTTTCGTAAGCAACGCGTGCACCACGTTTGATGGCCTGCGAGGAATGCATGGCGCGGAGAACACCGCCCTCCATGAGGCGCTTGGGGGTTCCCGAATCGTCACGATTGAGATTCGAGTAGCTGATCGGAGTAAGGAAATGCAGGGTTAGGTGACGGTACATGATTGGTCCTCTCGGTTATGGTTTTAGTTTTCAGAAGCTTTGGCAGGAACGGTTTCAGGTTGATCTGAAACCGCAAGTTGAGGTGCGGAATAGAATTCCTCTATTACTCGCATTCGAATGTGCTGAGATTGAGGTGACAGGCCGTTCCCCCAGCGCATCAACGTATCGGCAATATCGAAATAATTGACGGGAGGAACTGGGCCAGGAATCGTTGAGGCCACCTCAAAAATTCGTTTGATGGATCGGGCTGCTTCTTCCATATCTTGGGTATGCAGGTAAGCCAGACGCGCGGCAATCATTCCTGGATTATCTGGTGAAACTGATTGTGCGCGTCCGTTTTTGTTCTCAGCGGTTGCCACGCGATATGCCCACCGCCCCAAACTGTTGCGGCGCTTACCCTCACTGGAATGAGGCACCCGGTCATATTCCGCGGCCAGGGCTGCTACCCGCAGCAAGGCATTACGTTGCTCGGGGCGTGCATCTTCTGGCACCGCAGGTAGTACATAGGGATAAGCACGCACTTGAGTGAACGGTGTTGCGCCCTGCCGAATTGCTGCACGCGCGGCGCGATAGTCAGGATCTTTACGCCGTTGCAAGATTTCGTACAGTAACGCCTTCCAAGGCTCCCGTTGCGGGGTATCTATCTGCGTCATTGTTATTTCTCCTCATAAGCCGTGGAAACATCAAATTGTTTTGTGACAGCCCGAATATGGCGAGCAACATTCGAATAAACTGCCGCGAAGAGCGCCAGATCTTGACCCCGGTAGGGTGCGATCGCTTCTTCGAAAGCTCCGAGCGCAACCTGAGCAGCCCCGCCGCGAGCCGCACGGATTTCTTCAGGACGCCGCTCAGCGGACGCCACTTGAGAAAGGAAATCTTCATAAGAGCGGGTGATCGCGCGCCAGAAAATATCCGATGCCGAATCCCGATAGTTTTCAAGCGAGTCAAGAACCGTAGGCAAGCCATTAGGCGCGACGGAGACTGCCCCGCGTGCGCGTCGGAAAGGTTGGATCACACAATAGTGCAGAGCCTGGATGAACTCTGCATGGCGCCGAACTTGGCCCTGTGCTCGATCAGATAGCCCGAAAGCCCATAGACGCGGATCTGCCACATCAACCCGCGAGGAACGGATAACTGGAGAAGAGGCGGTTCCTTCGATGTAATGGCGGATAAATATCAACCGACAGTCAGAGGAAGAAACAATGCGATCATGCGCTTCTGCCACTTGTGCCAGCCTGCCGCGGGCAGCCCACTCCACTGCTAGATCCGTCGCGTCCCTCCCAACGTCCATCCGCTGAGCTTTTAACTCGCCGGACTTATTAGGCAAATACAGGTAGAAGGGATCGCTCTGATCGCGCTCAACCCAATAGGCTTTTCGACTTTCTTTCGTTGATCCTGCTTCTGGAGGAACCCAGGCCGGTGGAACGCCACCTATGCGCACACCGGCGAGCTCGTTATCCTCCCAGTAACAGGCAGCACTATTGGATGACCAGGTAGCCCGCCATAGCGGATGATCAGTTCCGCCCCGAGATCCGGTTCGATCTGCCCATGCTGGTAAACCGTCGCCTTCTACCCATGAGCGTGGGATCATCGCTAAAAGCGTATGAAGAAGCGATGAGCCTTCCCAAATCAGTTCGGTAGCCGTCATTCCTGCGCCGACAAAATGGAAACCAGGACTTCCCATTTCAGCTTTTTGACCAGCATAAGAGTTATTTCCAGCTGGCGAATAGCAGTGATAGGCGAGAAGGTAAAGCGCTGCATCTTCCAGGGAAAGGGTGTCGCGCTGCGTTAGCAGACTCCAGAATTCTTCACCTTGATCGGAGATCATGGAAGGTAGCAGCTTCTTGAGCCGCAGCTCCCCTTTCCCGAGCTTGCGCTCATTATCTTTCGCATTACGCATCGGCTCCGCCGGCCGTTGCATAAATGGCTGCTGGTCATCGAATAACAAGGCCCCCGGTGCGAGTATGTCGATGGCTTTGTCAATCGCCTCGGGTTCAAGCCCCTCCGAGAGAATGCGTTCCCATTCGATCCGGAATGGATCCCGCTGGGTGTGATTGGACTGCCTTAAAACCACGGCAACAACTGCCGCTAGCAGTCGCAACTCTGCACCATACACATAGCCCGGGACGGTCTTATCCAGGACCACCGGTTCGCGGCCCATTTTTTTGTCGGAGGGCTCTTTTAGAATATGAGCATCGAGAAGCGCATCACGAACCGTCAAGCGCCCGCGTGGCGTAACCAGTAACGGAATGTCCGTCAAAGCATTGATCTTTTCCATGCTTCCTCTCCTTTGAGATGGAATGAGACTAACAAGAGTGGAAAGCTTTGTCAATCCATTTGACCCGTCTTTACAATTGCGTTTCTCCCCGCTAATATGAAACTCAAGATAAGGGAGAAACCCAGCCTCGAAAACGCTGTTACCCCCGCTTACGCGGGGAAAGCGGCCTATCTAGGCAATCCATTAGACCCTGAAATACCCACGCTAGCCGTGGAAACCGCTCGCTAAGAGCCTAGTCGACGGAGACGAATATGGCAGATCAACACACATCGGAACCCCAGCCGATCTTCCTAACAAAAGTACCGGTGCACACCCTTCTCTCACGCGTTGCCCTTCACAAACCAGAGCGCGGATGGACACTGAAGGACCCGCAAGTACGCCACCGCGCGATCATGGCGCTCTTCCCACAGACCAACGCGGAACACCCCCGGGCGGAAATGGGGATTCTTTTCCGCTTGGATCACGTTCCCGGAGATGCCCCATTCTTCCTTATCCAATCCCGCGAACCGGTGCCGCAACTCAACCTCCCCCACGAGGCCGCGATGAAAGAGGTTGAACTCAAGGAACTCCCAGCTGGAACTCCAGTTTCGTTCCGGATCGCTATCAATGCGATTCAACGCATTGGCACCGGGGGAACTCGGTCAATTCCGCTCGACGGGGAGGAACCTGCCCCTGGAGTCCCAAGTCTCTCTGAATGGCTGAGCGCAAAACTATCCCCTGCCCTCACGAATACAGAGATCATTGACGCGCGGCGCGAAGTTCTCACCACCGGTTCGGGAAAAGACAAACAACGTGCCGTCCAGATTGATACGATCAACGGAGTTGCCACCGTGGGAGATAGTGGAGCACTACTCGCAGCCCAAACCAACGGAGTTGGACGTGCAAAAAGCTACGGCTGCGGACTCCTCTCCATCCAGGCACTATCGTGACGGGCACACACCCCAGCATATGGGCCAAGCAGCGCGGTACGGAAACGTCCTACCCACTTCTTGCCCACTTGCTGGATACCGCAACTACTGCCGGAGTCCTCTATGAGACTTGGCTGAGGCCCGGTCTGCGCAAAGTTCTCGGACCTGCGGGGAAACGGGAAGTGGTGGAATGGGTGGCCGGATCGCATGACATTGGAAAAGCCTGTCCGGTATTCCAGTACCAGCAAACCCAAAAGGGACCGCAGTGGGATGAGATTCGGACCGCACTCCGTACTAACGAACCGCAACTTGGTGACATTTCCGAGTGGTCTCGAAACTTCTACGAGGATTACGCTCCCGATATCCGCCACCACCAGAAAATGTCAGCGCTCCTGCTTCATGGGACGAAGATCAATCCGGACGCATACGCAGCGCCATCGTGGAGATTCCTCTCCGCACTTGGGCATCACGGCCGCTTTGAGACCCCATCCTGGAACACTGAAGAGACCGACTACCTTTTCGAAGATATGGAAAGCACCGGCTGGCTTGCCCTGGCCGATGATCTCCTCACTTGCTTGGAAGAAGGCATCGGCATAACCCGGGCTGATCTTCCGGCCGAGCTTTCACCAACCGCAACAATCTTACTCTCCGGCCTCACCGTGCTAGCCGACCGCATTGCCTCAGGCACCGAATGGGTAGCCGCCCAACAGGAACTCCTCGCGGCCGGAAAACTCACCCTTGATGACCCAGCCGGGTGGATTACCGCGTGCCGTGCCCGCGCTCGCGCTCGCATCGAAGAAACCGTCGGGGTGTACCACGGCTGGGAATCCGCAGAGCAAAGTCAACGGGCAATCCTCGGTAACCGCACGCCCCGCCCACTCCAAGAAGAAGCCACCCGGGTAGGTGGCGGACTGTGGAATGTTATGGCGCCCACCGGCGTGGGCAAAACCGAAGCGGCCCTACTCCGGCATGCCACCGCGAACGAACGCCTTATTTTCCTGCTTCCCACCCAAGCCACCTCGAATGCGCTCATGCGTCGCATACAGCGCTACTACGCAGATACTCCCAATGTGGCTTCGCTCGCGCATTCCCTCGCCTCCACCGAAGATTTTTATAATCAACCGGTCACCATGGGGGAGGACTCCGGTGCTACCCCGCGTACCAGCAGAACCACATCCACAGAGAATGGCGCTAGCACGGCCGGCCTTTTCCCCACCGACTTCGTTCGCTCCGGAAGCTCCCGCCTCCTGGCACCCGTATGCGTCGGCACTGTGGACCAGGCACTCCTGGGCGCCCTGCCGGCAAAATGGACCCACTTGCGGCTCCTCGCCCTGGCCAATGCCCACGTTGTTGTGGATGAGGTTCATACGCTCGATCAGTACCAGAGCGGTCTCCTCAGCAACCTTCTGCTCTGGCTGCGCGCCACAAAGACCCGGGTCACCTTCCTCTCCGCAACCCTTGCCTCCGCACAACGTGCCACCTACCTCGAGGCTTATACAGGCCAACCCCCGCACGACGCCGCACAATTCCCGCTGCTCGAAAATACGGATACCAACGGAACCCAGCTGCGGAGTATTCGCCCCGACGGTCCGCCCCGCACCCTCGCGATTGACCGCAGTACCGAAAAATACTGCCAGCTCACCACCTTCCACCGTGATTGGGTGCGCGAACAGCGCCGGCGTTACCCCCAGGCCCGCATCGGAGTCATTTGCAATACGGTTGCGCGCGCTCAGGAGCTCACCCGAGCCCTCGCCGCCGAGGGCAACGTTGTTATCCTCCATTCCCGCATGACAGCTGAGCATCGTCGTCGTAACGCTGAACTCCTCGAACGCGAAATCGGATCGGGCAGCGCGGGCGCCGCGCTCACGGTCATCGGAACGCAAGCAATCGAAGCATCGCTGGACATCGACCTCGACCTGCTCCGCACTGAGCTATGCCCGGCCGCATCCCTCATTCAGCGTGCCGGGCGCCTGTGGCGTTCCGCCGATCCGAACCGCGCCACCCGGGTGCCGGGACTGAGCGGGCCGCGAGTGTCCGTCGTCGCTATTAATGGCAGCGAGGGGCAGCAGCTACCGTACCTGGCCAGTGAACTGGCGCGCGTGGAGAAATGGCTTAAGGCTCATACTGACATCCGGATTCCGGAGGATTGCCAGGAATTTGTGGACACCGGCACTCTGCTGCTGGCGGATATCGAGGAAGATAAACCCGATGAACTCAATGAATTCGCGAAGAAATCGCTGGCGGCAATCCGCGCCCGGAACGCTACGTACGATATGAAGGAGTGCCTGAGCGAAGGCTCCCAGGTGAAATCCTTCGCTGCCATGACGCAGCGTGATAAAAACCTCGGGGACGAGCGTTCAACCAGACTCATCGAAGTAGAAACCACCCGCTTGATTGTATGCGGTGATCCGGATATTATTCCCGGCGCCTGGACCGGGGACCCTGAAGATTTGATGAAGCTGCGCGGCAGTGACCGTGAAGGCATACGCCGCGCCTTGCGTGCGTCCGTTCCGGTCACGGTTACTGGTCGTGCGAAAACGCTGTTTACGGATGCGGCGTCGCTTGAAAATGCGCCGTCGCTACTTTGCCGCTACCACGTTTTAAACGACGGCGCAGCCCATTACGACCCGCTCATCGGGCTCGTTGTGCCGGGTAGCATTCCGGATCCCACGTGCTCTGGCACGCCCGCACAGCCCACCACCGGGAAGGAGTGAACATGGCTTACTCAGATGAGGCTCTGGCCTTCCGCACTATTAAGGCGAGCGAGCAGGTGCGCCTCGAGGACCGAGTTTCCTTCCTCTACCTCGAATACGTGCAAATTCGCCAATCGCGCACGGGCGTGGTGGCTTATGACGCTGGCCGGGAAGGAAAGAACGGGTCCTTGGAAGGAACCCGCGCGCGGGCAATCCAACTCCCCATCGCCGGGTTAGCAGTGCTTACTTTGGGCCCCGGAACCTCGATTTCGAGCGCGGCACTCACTTCTTGTGCTCGCGCCGGAACCACCGTTCTTATCACCGGTGGGGGAGGTGTGCCCCTGTATACCCATGCCACGCCGCTGACCTCAAGTGCGCGGTGGGCCATTGCGCAAGCTCGGTTGGTGAGTAACGAAGCCCGGCAGCGCGAAGCCGCGCTGGTGCTCTACAAAAAGCAGCTGGGGGTGGAGAATGCGCCTGGTAGTTCTATCGCAACGATGCGCGGCCTGGAGGGGCAGCTCATGCGCAATACCTACCGCACTATGGCGGCAAAATATGGAACCGGGAGCTTCACGCGTGATACTTCCTCGGATGACCCGGTCAATGCCGGCCTCAACTTAGCGAACTCAATCCTCTACGGGTGCGCAGCTTCGGTGTGTGCGGCGCTGGGAATCAACCCGGCGCTGGGGATTATTCACCGCGGTGATGCGCGTTCCTTACTATTTGACCTCGCGGATCTGTACAAACCAAGCGTAACGATTCCCCTAGTTTTCGCGGCGGCGCGCGAAGAAGACCCCATGACGGCGGTCCGCAAAGCGGTGCGGAGAGCTATCGTGGACCACCGGATTCTTCCCGATATGCTCGCCACCATCATGGACATCCTCCAGCCTTTCCTGCCCGCACGCGACGACGACCGGCTTATCTCCGGAAATAACGTCGAAGTTTCCGGCCACACCCAATACGGATAGGAGACCGGAATGTTCGTTGTTGTTAATGCGGTGGCCATTCCAGATCACCTGCGCGGATACTTGAGCAGATTTCTTTCCGAGGTGACCACTGGATTGTACGTGGGCGTTGTTTCCGCGCGAGTGCGGGACAATTTGTGGGAAAGTGCGGTATCCGCCGCGGGTACCGGCAGCCTCACTCTTATTTATAACGACGCCGCCCGGGAGCAAGGCTTCGCTCTGCGCAGCACGGGAACCGGCAGTCGCCCAGTCCTTGATCTGGACGGCATGCTACTTATCGGGACGGGTGCGGAGGAAGCAGTTGGTACGGAAGCGGATGATGTAGATCTGCCAGGTGCTTCGCTTAGCTCTCCTGATTCGGTTAGCACCGCGCCGATTCATCGCGAACGGAGGAACCGGGTTCGCAAGCGCACGGTCACGATAGCCAAGCGGGATGATCGGGAGCACGAGCCCGTGTCCGATAAAGATAAGCATAACGGAATAAGCTAAATTTGATGAGTGGGAACTGACGTGGTTGCTGCGCCCAGCGCACCGGTGTACCTCCCGGAGATCCGCAAATCTGGAACTCTGTTCCATTGCGATTTCCAGGTCCGCCGCCGATAAACAACCAGGTCAGGCAGTCTGTTCCCCGCGCGAGCGGGGGTAATTCCAAGGGATACTTCAAAGAGCTGCGCTGAGCGGCCTGTTCCCCGCGCGAGCGGGGGTAATTCCGCCCTCGAATAAGCAAGCTACCCGCCCGGCGCCTGTTCCCCGCGCGAGCGGGGGTAATTCCGCGGCTACCGCGCTTGACGGTGTTGCTAGTTTCTGTTCCCCGC